>JBDTIR010000436.1:0-5333 GCA_039936275.1 Isosphaeraceae bacterium
ACGTCCGGGACGGACGCCCTACAGGAAACCCGAAACGTCCGGGACGGACGCCCTTACAGGAAACCCGAAGCGTCAGGGACGGACGCCCTACATTCAGAGTCTATCCGGGAAGTTTTGTAGGAAAATCAGGGACGTCGGGTTTGGATTCTGGCGGTTTTCTCGTTGGGTTCTGGAATCTTGAATCCTGGAATCGGGAATTTCCTGGTCGTGCTTCCCGGATAGCCTGTTAGCGGCGGAACTGGTGAGAGAGGGAACGGGCGACGGCGGAATCGGGGGCGAGTTTAAGGGCGCGTTCGGCGGCCTTGAGGGCGTCGGCGGGGCGTTTTGAGGCATCGAGCGCCAGGGCGAGGTCGCAGAGGAGGTCGGGCTGGTCGGGCAGGCGCTCGGCGGCAAGCTGGAGGTCGTTGAGGGCTTCGGCGGGGTGATGGAGGGCCAGATGGGCCCGGCCTCGAAGGTGGCGGAGCGCCGGTTCGTCGGGTTCAAGCTCGATGGCGCCGTCGAGTCTGGCGAGGGCCTGGTCAGCCTGACCGGCGGCGAGTTGCAGGTTGGCGACCCTGGCCATGGCGGGGGTTGAAGCCGGGTCGTGCTCGATGACGCGGAAGTAAGCGGCGAGGGCTTCGTCGCGACGCCCTTGCGCTTCAAGGACCCGGCCTTCGGCCAGGTAGGGTTCGGTGCGTTTGGGATCAATATCAATGGCCTGGTCGATGTTGCTGAGCGCCTGGTCGAGCCTGCCGAGACAGGCCTCGACGTCGGCCAGGCCGATCAGGGCGTCGACATAATCGGGGTCGAGTGCCAGGGCCTTGCGTTGCGCGGTTTCGGCTTCGGCGAGCCTCCCCTGGGCCTGGACGACCAGGCCGAGCCGGTGGTGGGCGTCAACCGAGCGTGGGTCGTCGGCGAGCAGGCGGCGTAGTTCGGCCTCGGCCAGGGGCCAGTCCTTGCAGTCCATCGCTTCCTGGGCCGACTGACTCCATTGCCGTCGCTGGGCCGCGCGGGCCGGCGTGTTGGCCGGGTCGTCGCCTCGGGAGCGCAGACCGGCGCAGCCCGCGATCAGGGCAGCCAGTCCCCCAGCGATGACGGCCAGGCGCCGCATATCCCCCTCCTTCTTTGGGGTCGTAAAACCATCCAACGGCCGGCATCGAAAGAGATGAGATCGCGTGAGTGGCGCACCATACGTCCCCGGACGACAGGGGTCAATGCCGAAGGTTGAGAGTTGCACTATTCGCCGACACTGGCCTGATGCATCCGCTCGGTCGGCTCGCTACAATGGCTTGCATGACTCGACAACGCGTCCCATACTTCGCCCTCGTTCTGCTCGTCCTGGCCGGCTGCGCCGGGGGCGAGGAGGTCAACACCCGCACGATCAAGGCCGCCGAGCGAACCTGGCAGGCGTCCGGGATCAAAGACTACAACCTGGAGTGGACCACCTCGGGAATCCGCGAGAACCACTACCGCGTGTTTGTGCGCGACGGCCAGGTGCGCGCTATTTACCTCGTCCAGCCAGACGGCCGAGAGATCGTGGCCAAACCGGGTGAGCCCCAGGCGTTCGGCGTCGAAGGCCTGTTCCGAACCATTGAGGAAGAACTCGACATGGCCCTGTCCGACAACCCGTTCGGCCAGCCCAAAGGGACTCGGGTCGTCCTGAAGTTCACCCCCGACCCCCGGCTCGGCTACCCAACCGAGTTCCACCGCGACGTCATCGGCGGCCCTCGCGGCCTGGTGATCCACGTCACCGGGTTCGACCCGAAGCCCGCTCCGGCAATTCCACCACCGAAGGCTTAGCGGATTCTCCGTCCTTGAGGTAGATTGAACGAGGGCGACTTCCGGAATCGCCCCACCCAAAACAGGGTAGACGAACAACAACAAAGGCCGGATTGAGGCCGCCGCGCACCGTGAACGAGATCAAGAACCAGGGGCGTCAGTGGAGCCGCCACGCGGCCCGGTATGATGATGTGTTTCTCGACCCCTTCCGACCAGGCGTCGAGAACCCGATTCTTGCCAGGCTCGGGACCATTGCCGAGCCGGGGTCGAAAACCGTGGCCGACCTGGGCTGCGGCACCGGGCCGCTCTTGCCGACCTTGCTCGCGCGGTTCGGCAAGGTGGTTGCGCTCGACTTCGCCCCGGGCATGATTACCAGGGCGAAGGCACGCCTGGGACTCGACGCCGACCGTGTGGTCTTCGAAGCGCGGCCGATGCATGAACTGGACGACTACGTGGGACAGCTCGACGTGGCCGTGGCGGTCAACTCATTGGTAATGCCAGACACGCGCGACATTGACCGCACCTTGCGGGCCGTGTGCGCGGCCTTGGCCCCTGGCGGGCTGTTCCTGGGCGTCGTGCCGTCGATCGACGCGATCCACTACAGCACCATGCTTCTGGTCGACCGCGCCCTGGACCGTGGCGACTCGGCCGAGGAGGCCGAGCGATACGCGGCCTTCCACGCCGAGCATTCCTATTATGATTTCGCCCTCGGCCGCTTCCTCTACCAGGGGTTGCGGCAGAAGTTCTGGCAGCCGTTCGAGATCGAATACCGCTTGAAAAAAGCCGGGTTCGGCACCGTGACCCTGGACCGGGTGCTCTACCCCTGGGACGAGAGCATGCCCGGCGGCGCCGAGTTCGCCGACCAGCCGCCAAGCTGGGACTGGACGTTCGCCGCCAGCGTCCGCTGACTCCCGTTTTGAAGAGGGCCTTTCGCCAATGTCCGCCACCAAACCCCAGCCCGAGGAACAAGACCGGCTCATCCGCGAGAAGACGCAACAGCTCTTCGAGGACGATGAGGTTGCCGTGGAAACCGGCCCGCACAAGACGTTCGAACAATACCTGCGCGAGACGCCCGCGGCCCCCGTGCCCGTCTGGATCAACGCGGCGCTCTGGGCCGCCGGGGCGTTGGTGTTACTGCTCTTGCTCGCCGCGCTCTTGCGATCAGGCCGTTCCAAAAGCCCGCCCGCGGCCCCATCAGCCACCGGCGCGATCGAGGTTCCGGGGCGACATTGGCAAGAGATTCGCGTTACCGCAAATGAAATCAAGAATTCCGGACTTCACGTTTGAATGGTCCAACGTGAAGTCCGGAATTCCTGGATTTGAGCACGCGATCCCCTGTTCCGGCAGGTCGGCTCAGGTGCCGAATTCGGGGCGGCGGGCGGAGAGCTGGGCCTGAAGGCGCTGGATGATCGAAGAGTGCATTTGAGAAACGCGCGACTCGCTCAGGTAGAGCGTGGCGCCGATTTCTTTCATCGTCAGTTCTTCGTAATAGTAGAGAATGATAATCAGGCGTTCGTTGCGGTTCAGCCCTTTGGTCACCATGCGCATAAGGTCTTTGCGCTGGAGCCTGCGAGTGGGGTCTTCGCCCTTCTTATCCTCAAGGATGTCGATTTCTCGGACGTCCTTATAGCTATCGGTCTCATACCATTTCTTGTTCAGGGAGATGAGCCCGACAGCGTTGGCGTCGGCGACCATCTTGTCAAATTCTTCGCGAGGCAGGCCGAGCTTCTCGGCGAGTTCGGATTCGGTCGGAGGTCGGCCGAACTGGGCTTCGAGTGACTTGCGGGCCTCCTCCATCTTGGTGGCCTTGGACCGCACCAGTCGCGGAACCCAGTCCATGGACCGCAGCTCGTCGAGCATAGCGCCACGAATTCTGGGGACGCAGTAGGTCTCGAACTTGACGCCTCGGGCGACGTCGAAGGCGTCGATGGCGTCCATCAGACCGAAGACGCCGGCGGAGATCAGGTCATCGAGATCGACTCCTTCGGGCAGGCGTTGCCAGATTCGTTCCGCGTTATACTTGACCAGCGGCAAGTAGCGCTCGACGAGTCGGTTGCGCAGGTCGGTGCTGGGCCGTTCCTTGAACTCGCGCCAGAGTTCGGTCACATCCACGTCCAGCTTGGTTGGCATCCTTGCCCTCCATGTCGGCTCTCGAAAGGTCGGGCACATCCTTGCGCCCGAAGGGGAGCGAGACCGTCCGCATTGGCGTCTCGTCGTCGCGTCAGCCGAGCCGTTTCCGGCCCCGCCCTCGCCCCCGGCCCTTCGCAGTCCAAGGAACGTCGCGTTCACGTCTAGTATCGGACGATCGATATAATCGCCTTGAGTCATTTTATCGGTTTAATTTGACCAGCCGACTCGACCCAGAGCCCAGCGCGTCGCCAGAGTGGTGAAGAAGCCCGGGCGTTGCGGCCTGGGACGCCGCTCCTCGATCAAGGTCTGGGCTATTCGGCGCACGCCTCGACTGGCGAGCGAGTTAGGATAGGCCGTCACGAACGGCTGCCGACGCCTGACGGCCAAGGGGACCCTCGGGTCGGCCCGAACGTGCCCCAAGGGGGTAACGACCAGGCCGAGAAACTGCCGGCTCGAGGCGCAGAGCCTCGCGAGACAGTCGGCGGCCTCGGCGGCCGAACCGGCCTGATTAATCACTGCCCGCAAGGGCGGAGCACCGTCTGGACGTCGAAACCGGCTGAGCGCGGCGTGGGCGTCGGCCATCGACGTCGGCTCAGGCGTTGTCACAAGAATGACTTGATCGGACGCCGACGCCAAAGGGCCCATCGCCGGTCCCAGGCCGCTGCCGGCGTCGATCAAGAGGAAGTCGGCCCCGGCCTCCAGGTCGGCCAGCTCGTTGGCCAGCCGTGCCGGGCCGTCGTCGAGCGTCTCGGCCAGGGTCCGGATGCCGTGCGCACCGGCGACGATCCGACAATCACCAGGCCCGGTCACGATCGCCTCGGCCAAGGTGCAGTCGCCCGCCAGCACGTCCCCAAGGTCGCGCCGGGGGGCCAAGCCACAGAGTAAATCGATGTTGGCCAGACCCAGGTCAGCGTCCACCAAGACGACCCTCTGGCCGTATTCCCCGAGCGCGACGGCCAGGTTCAGGGCCAGGTTTGACGTGCCCACCCCCCCTTTGCCGCTGGTCAAGAGCAACGACCGCGCGGCCGGCGGCGACTCGTCGGGTTGACGTTCCGGAGGCGGATCGGCCAGGGCCGTCGGCCCCGATCGGGACCGGATCAACTGGCGGAGTCCATCAGCTTGATCGGACATGGCATTCCTCATGAAAAAGTGGGCAGAAAGAAAGTGGGCAGTGGGCAGAGAACTCAGAGGATCTCCGCTGCTTGCCTGCGACCGCCTCACATTTCTGCCCACCACGAACTGTCCAGGGCCCACTGCGAAATCTCTTCTGCACACTGCACGCTGCACACTGCACACAAAGCAGTTAATGGTGTTCAGCAGTTACTTCCCTGTTCCGCCTGCTGCCGCCGTTACTGGGCTCCCACCCGTTCCCGTCGATGGATCCTTCAAGTACCGATCGAAGAACCCGAGCATATCCTTCAGCATCTGACGGGTATTGTCGGCGC
>JBDTIR010000437.1:0-3469 GCA_039936275.1 Isosphaeraceae bacterium
CACGCAGTAGTTCTGATACTTCTCATTGTCAGCCTCGGTGAGGAACCGGCCGCGGTCCATTTCAAGGCGGTTGAACTCGTCATAGTCGTGCGTGGTACCCACGACCCGGCCGTCGAGACTATAGCTCTTGCGGCGGATCTCCTTGCGAATCTCGCGGATCGGCAACGCCTTGGTGATCGTTGGCACGGTTTCGACGATTCGCTCGAAGTCTTCATACTTCAAGCCATAAGAGAGGATCTGCATTCGGCCGCTGCTGGCGCCGCTGGAATCTTCGCTTGGTTTGATCGACAAGTAAATCAGGTTGGTCGCCCCGAGCAAGCGGAACCGCTCCTGAGCCTCTCGGCTTGAGCCTTCGCCGACGGCGAGCATCGAAATCACCGCCGCCACGCCGAAAACAATCCCCAAAACGGTCAGACCCGATCGCAGCTTGTGCAGGATCAGGCTTTTCATGCCGAGCTTCAAGCTCCGCCAGATGCGTCCCATGGTGAACCTCGGGGAAATTGCTGACTCATTATCTCAAAAGGCGAGCGAGGGGCGTCAGCCCCGGTCCGACACGACCACGCCCACGGACAGAGAGCTGACGCCCCCCGCTCGCCGGGTACGTGCGAATCGAGATCGTTTCTTGGTCGATTAATCAGGATGCCTGACGCCGAACTCCGCGTTATACAGGTTGCCGTTGGCCGCGCCGCCGCCGTGGGCTTCGGCCAGGGCGAGCATGCGAGGACTGGGGCCGTCTTCGATAATGACGCCGTCGCGCATCCGGATGATCCGCTTGGCGTGCTCAGCGATGTCGTCTTCGTGCGTGACCATGATGATGGTCTTGCCGGCGTCGTTGAGCCGTTCGAGCATCGCCATGATTTCTTCGCTGGTGACGGTGTCAAGGTTGCCGGTCGCCTCGTCGGCCAGGATGATGTACGGGTCGTTAATCAGGCTGCGCGCGATCGCCACGCGCTGTTGCTGGCCACCGGAAAGCTGATTGGGACGGTGGTCAAGCCGCGAGGCCAGGCCGACCATGCCGGCAAGTTCGGTCGCGCGGACATGCGCCTCTTCGCCAATCTCGCCGGTCCCCTGATAGGTCAAGGGAAGCTCGATGTTTTCGAGCACCGTGTATTGCTGGATCAGGTTATACGACTGGAAGATGAAACCAATGTAGCGGCTGCGCACTTCTGAAAGCTCGTCGTCGGAGAGTTGCGCGACGTCCTGATCGCCCAGGATGTACTGGCCGCTGCTGGGCCGGTCGAGACAGCCGAGCAGGTTGAGCATGGTGCTCTTACCCGAGCCCGACGCCCCCATGATGGCGACGTATTCGCCAGGATAGAAATCGACCGAGACACCGCGCAAGGCATGCACAGTCACGGTCGTGTCAGGACCGCCCCGCCGAGACGGAGCGTGCCCCATGACATACGTCTTGCGGATGTCGCGCAAGGCGACGATCGGCTTGGAAGGATAACTCACTGAGCTGGCCCTCCACCGCCACCGCCACCGTCACCACCGCCAGGTCGTCCTCCCCCGCCACCGCCAGGTCGTCCTCCCCCGCCACCGCCACCGCCACCACCGCTCCGCATCCGTTCCAGGATCGAATCAACCCGGTCTTCAGGGACGCCGCGATCGATCAACGACTGACGCTGTTCATCAGGGCTCATGGCGCGGAACTTTTCCAACGCGGCGGGGTCGTTCATCATTCCGCCGCCGGCGCCGCCTCGCTTGCCTTTGGCCTTGCCTTTCGCCTTGGCGTCCGGGCCTCCTGGACCGCCTGGTGCGCCCGAGAGACCGGGGCTGGGGGCCGCACTCGGGGGAACATTGCCCCAGTCTCTGCTGTCCTTGTGGCCCGACTTCGCCGAAGCGGCGGCCAGCTCGCGACGTTCTTCCTCGCCAATCAGGGCCGAGGGGTTCAAGGCCACCTGATCGCCAGGTTTGAGCCCTGTCTTGATCTCGATCATCTTGTCGTTGGTGATGCCCAGGGTCACGTCGGTTCGCCGCGTTCCTTCGTCAGTCAAAACATAAACATAATCTTCTCCGCTGATCTGAAGAACCGCTTGGACTGGCGCACTGACGACGTTGTCGAGCTGAGTGATCAGGATCTCGACCTCGGCCGACATCCCCGGGCGAAGGTTGGTCAAGCCCTCGGTATCAACGGTGACGATGGTCGTGTACATCTTCACATCAGACGCGAAGAAGCTGCTCGGGTCGGGCAAGGGGGCGACGCTCTTGACCGTGCCGGTCAGGAGGTTGCTGTTCGACTCCACGCGCACCTTGACCCGCTGGCCAGGCTGGACGTCGTTGACCATGGTCTCATGGATCTTGGTGTTGACCTGCATGTTGGCGATGTCTGGCAGGCTGAAGATTTTCTGACGTTCACGGACGACGGCCCCTTCTTCGATCAAGGGCTGGCTGTTGCCTCGGAAGTTGTTCGTCTCGTTGGCGTACACGACCAAACCGTCGTTGGGAGCAAGCAAGATGCACTTGTCAATCTGCTTACGGAGCTTTTCTTCCTTCTGCTGTTCAAGGTTGTACGCCGCCAGCTTGGCGAGCTCGTCGGACTTCGCTTTTTCGACGGCCGCTTGCAGCTCGATCTCTTGCTTGGGCCGGGTGTATCGCATCAAGACGTTTTGTTTTTCAAGCGACTGTTCTTGCGAGATTCTGGCCTTGAGTTCGGCCTGGGTGTCAGCTAAGAGCTGCGAGGCGGGCTGGTATCCGAGTTTGACCATTTCCTTGGAATACTTCACCCGGTCGATCGCCCGTGAGAGGTCGGACTTGGCCAGGGTGATTTCCCCCTCGATCGTCTTGACCTCTTGCGGGTAGGTTCCTTTGACGTATTCCTCGACCGCGTACTCCGCCACCTGGCGGGTCTTCAAGGCGTTCTGATAGTCGGCCTCGGCCCGCTTGGTGGTGATTTCCTGGTTGGTAAGCTGGTCGCGCAAGGACGCTGAATCGAGCTCGCAAACCACGTCGCCTTTCTTGACCTTCGCCCCTTCGGAGACGATTTTGAGGATCGCCGTCTGCCCTTCGACCTCGTTGATGACGTCGAGGTTCTTGGCGCTCTCGAGGTTGCCGCGTTCCTTGACTGTCCTGGCCAGCTTACCTCGGGCGACTTTGAAGGGTACGACCTCGGTGGCCGTCGGCCCGAAGAACCGTCCCAGGGACAGGGACGCCCCTACCCCCGAGACGCTGCCGGCGACGATCAAAGCGGTCCCCAGGCCGACCACGCCAACAACCAAGGGAACCTTGCTACGGCGTGGCCGCTCCTGGTGCCGGGGCGACGGCCGCTCCAGGTCCGGAAGGTCGTGCGTCGGTGCCCGTGGTGGCGCTGCCGTTTCTGGTGGACTTTGAAGGGAAAAGTTCATAAAAGGCCTCCCATTCGTCGTAAGGCATGATGCCGAGGTCTGCGTACAAGCCCAACCGCTGCGTTTGATAGGCGACCCAATCCGAAATCAGAGCGTTCTGTGACCCAAGGATGGAGACCTGAGCG
>JBDTIR010000438.1:0-4001 GCA_039936275.1 Isosphaeraceae bacterium
CGGGCGGCCAGGGCCGAGGTGAACGGGCAGGGGTCGGGGCCGATCGTCTCTGGCGACCCCAGGGCTCGATAGAACCCGGTGCCGGTGGAGTCGAGCCCAGGGTCGCCGAGCTTCTGGAACTCGGGGTTGGCCCAGATGATGTTCAGATCCGGATCGACCACGGCCACGCCGTCAGCGATGGCGTCGAGGATCTCGTCGGCCTGGATCAGCAGGCCGGCCCAGCGGACGGCCGAAAGCTGCGCGGTGTCGACGTAGACCCCGATGAACGTCTCCTGGCGCAGCAGGGCAAGGGCCCTCGCCACAGTCCGGACGATGACCAGCTCGAACTGCTCGGTCAGGCCCTCACGGGCCGGGCTACCGGCGTCGCGCTCGATGACGAGGAGTCGGGGCTTCTCGGCCAAAGCGATGGGCCTCCGCCAAGGGGGCGCGACGTCGGCCGGCGGCAGGCCGCGTCCACACGCCAACGACCAGGCATCTTACCGTCTTTCTTCCTACTTCGGCAAGTCGGACCCCTCTACCTTGACATCCCCTCGCCTCCCCTCGTAGCATCGCAAAGGGTCAATCCCCCTTTTTGACTTGAACCGGTCGCACCTATTTGAGTTGAGGACCAGAGCCGATGCCGTCCACCGAACGGTTGACCGCGCGCGACGGCGCCCTGCTTGTTGTGGACTTGCAGGAGAAGCTGCTGGAACGCATGCGCTATCGAGGCTTGATCGTCGCCAACACGGTCCGCCTGCTCAAGGCGAGCCAGGCGCTTGAGATCCCGGCCTGGGCGACCGAGCAGTACCCCAAGGGGCTCGGCCCTTCGGTCGCCGAGGTAGTCGAGCGGATCCCGCACCGACCCGAGAAGACCAGCTTCCACTGTTGCGCTGTGCCTGAACTCCTGGAACAGCTCTACGTTCGTCGCATTCGCCATGTGACCCTGGTCGGCATCGAAGCCCATGTCTGCGTGGCCCAGACGGCCCTTGAGCTGATGACCCTTGGCTACCGAGTCCAGGTGCCGGCCGACGCCGTCGGCTCTCGCTCTAAAATGGACTGGGAGTTCGCGTTACGCCGGCTCGAACAGGCCGGGGCCGTGCTCACAACCACCGAGGCGGTCCTGTTCGAATGGACCGAATCGGCCGACCACCCCCAGTTCAAGACCATCAGCGCATTGATCAAGGACTTCGTCCTGCCGGGTAAGACCAAAGAGAAGAAGGAACCCCAACGTGTCGACCCTTGAGCCGCCCGCCATCCCGGGCCCTTTGAACCCATCGGCTCGAGTCCTGCTCGGCCCCGGACCCAGCGAGGTCCATCCTCGCGTCCTGGCCGCGCTGGGCATGCCTTTGCTCGGCCATCTCGATCCCGAGTTCGTCGCTCTGAGGGACGAGACGCAAACCCTCTTGCGGTACGTCTTTCAGACCGAGAACCGCTTGACAATGGCCGTCTCGGGGACCGGCTCGGCGGGGATGGAAGCCGTCATCGTCAACCTGGTCGAACCCGGCGACAAGGTGCTCGTCTGCGTCAACGGCGTCTTCGGCGGCCGGATGGTCGACGTCGCCCAGCGCGCCGGGGCCGAGGTCACGGCGATCGAGCGGCCCTACGGCGAGGTCTTCGACCCCCAAGAAGTCCGTGAGGCCGTCCGCAAGGTCGGCCCCAAGGTCGTCGGCATCGTCCAGGCTGAGACCTCCACCGGCGCCTGGCAACCTCTGGACGAGATCGCCCGGATCTGCAAGGACGCCGGGGCCTTGATCGCCGTTGACGCCGTCACCAGCCTCGGCGGCGTCCCGGTCGAGGTCGACGCCTGGGGCCTCGACGCCGTGTATTCAGGCACCCAGAAATGCCTGAGCTGCCCCCCTGGACTGGCCCCCGTTACCTTCGGCCCACGCGCCGTCGACGCCATCCAGAACCGCAAATCGAAGATTCAAAGCTGGTACTTAGATATGACAATGATCGGGAGGTACTGGGGCTCTGATCGCTTCTACCACCATACCGCCCCGATCAGCATGAACTACGCCCTGCGAGAGGCCCTGGCATTGATCGTCGAGGAAGGTTTGGCCGATTGTCACGCTCGCCACCTGCTGAACCAGCGGGCGTTTAAAGCGGGCCTGGCGGCGATGGGCCTCGGCTACGCGACTGCCAAAGGGTTTGAACTCCCGCCGTTGAACTGCGTCTCGATCCCCGACGGAGTCGACGACCTGGCGATCCGCAAACGCCTCTTGCGCGATTGGGGCATCGAGATCGGCGGTGGCCTCGGCTCACTCAAGGGGCGGGCCTGGCGGATCGGCCTGATGGGCCACGGCTCCAGACAGATCAACGTGACCCTGCTCTTGGCCGCCCTCGGGACCTGCCTGCGTGACGCAGGGGTCTCGCTTGATCCAGGTGCCGCCCTTGCCGCCGCGTCGGACGTCTATATCAAGGCCACGCCCATCCTGATCGCCGGAGCTTAACACGTCCTGGGTTGATCTGGCCCGAAGGCCAAAGAGACGCAAACCCTTCCCTCCTCGCAACCGGGCCGACCTAATCTTGGTCCGGTTCAAACTTGCTTGAAAATGGACGCGATCGCGGTACAATGAGAACGTCGTGGGCCTTGGGGTCTTTCGAGTGAGTTTGGTTTAAGTCTAAGCCCCCCTATAGACTTACGGCAAAACGGCTCTGAGGGAACGTCCTCTAGAAGCCGTGGCGATTGATCCCATCGACCGCGAATGTTGCACTTGATCTGGACGATTCGTCCGCGATGAGTTCCCTTTTTACTTTCAGGCGCGTTTCGGGACGATTCCCGGGCGTTCGCCAATTGGCCTCGGGAGGCCTTGATCCATGTCGGGTAAATCCACTGATTCCCCGGTTCGGATCATCGGCAGCCGGGAACTGCACCAGAATTTGCCCGGAATCCTCCGAGAGCTGGAGCACCCCGACGCCCGCTACGTCCTGACGGTCCACGGCAAGCCCAGGGCCGTCCTGATCGGCGCCGAACCGTTCTTGCGGATGATCCACAACCAGAAGAGCCCGAGCGAGGCCCTGGTTGGTCTTCAGCTCAGTGCCTTACTTGGCGGCGACCTCAACGAAGTGCCGCTGGACGACCTGGAAAACGCCCTCGGACCCAAGTCTGAGTGACCCAACCAAACGGGACGGCCCAACGCCTTTCATGGGCCGTCCGTTGAACGCGCGGACGGGTTATTCCCCTTCGCCCAGGGTCGTCGTGGCCTCGATCAGGGCCTCTTCGGGCCGCCGACCGCGGAGCCGGGCGCGGAGGAACTCGATGGCGACGGGCAAGAGCGAGACGGCGATGATGCCGAGAATCACATAGTGGAACTGCTTCTGTACCGTCTCGTGAGAGCCGAACCACCAGCCGGCCACCAGGAAGAGCAGGACCCAGACCGCGCCGCCGACGACGTTAAAGACGGCGAATCGCAGGTAACTCATCTTGCCGATGCCTGCTACGAACGGGGCGAAAGTGCGTACGATCGGCACGAACCGGGCAAGTATGATCGTCTTGCCGCCGTACTGATCATAAAATCGTTGCGCTTCGAGCAGGTGTTTCCTGTTCAAAAGCCATGAGTCTTCACGAGTGAAGACCTTGGGACCGACGCGGTAGCCAATCCAGTAATTGACCGCGTCGCCGAGAATGGCGGCAATGATCAGGAGCAGGGCCGTCATCGGCAGGTTGATCGGCGACGAGGGATGCGCGGCGACCGCGCCCACGGCGAAGAGCAACGAGTCTCCGGGTAAGAACGGCGTGATCACCAACCCCGTCTCGGCGAAGAGGATTGCGAACAGCACAACGTACATCCAAGGCCCGGCATAAGCCGCCAGGTCATTCATGGATTGAGGGCTTAAGTGAACAAGCGTATCGATAATCTTTGATAAAAATTCCATAATAACCCTGAATGGTTACAAAGGGGTCTGTTTTACGGACCGTGCTGTGACAGGACCGGGTTCTCGAGGGCGGACGGGAAGTCGGATGTTCTGGATGCCGGCGGCCTCACAGGCGGCGAGGACGTCGGCCAGGTCTTGATAGTTGA
>JBDTIR010000439.1:0-4976 GCA_039936275.1 Isosphaeraceae bacterium
GCGTCGAACGGTTTCGGCAACGAGGGCCTCGGCCTTTGGTGTCGGAATCAGAGCGACAACTTACCGATCCGTTCGACCGCCTCTAGGAGGCGCGGGGTCTCAACGGTCAAGGCGGCCCGGATGTAACCGTCGGCTGTCGCGCCGAAGCCGAGGCCGGGGGTCATCACGACGTCGGCCTCATCAAGCAGGCGTGTGGCCAGTGTGGTCGAGGAATAGCCTTTGGGGCAAGGGATCCAGACATAAAAGGTTGCCTTGGGCGTCGGGGCGTCCCAGCCGATCGCCATTAACGCCTTGAGGAAAGCGTCGCGGCGTTCCTTGTAGAGAGCGCGGATCGGCGGAGTAAGGCTGCCGTACTGGTCCAGAGCGGTCTTGGCGGCGAACTGGATCGCGGTGAAGATTCCTGAGTCGGTGTTCGCCTTCACCTGACCCAACGCCGCGATCAGAGGAGCCCCGCCGATGGCGAAGCCGACCCGCCAGCCGGTCATGTTGAAGGTTTTTGAGAGGCTGTGGAACTCGACGGCCATGTTTTTAGCGCCGGGAACCTGAAGCAAGCTCGGCGGCGGGGCGTCGAAGTACATCTCATTGTAAGCAGCGTCTTGCGCAATGACGACTTGATGCCGCTCGGCGCGCTCAACAACTTCCTCGAAGAAGGCCAGATCGGCGGTCCCCCCGCTGGGGTTGTTGGGATAATTGAGAAACAGGAGCCTGGCCTTGTCCCAGATCGCCTCGGGAACGGCGGCCAGGTCAGGCCGAAAGCCGAGGTCCGGAACCAGGGGCATCGGGTACGGTTCGCCCCCGGCGAACTGGCTGCTGCTTCGATAAACCGGGTAGCACGGGTCGGGGACCAGACTGACGTCGCCCGGGTTGAGCACGGCCATCGGGAAGTGAGCGATCCCCTCTTTGGAGCCAATCAAGGGCAGGATCTCGGTGTTGGGATCGAGGTCCAGCCCGTAACGTTCCCGGCAGAACCTGGCGATCGACGCACGGAGTTCGGGGGCCCCTTGGTCCAGTGCGTATTGATGGAACGCGGGGTTCACGCAGTGATGCTGTAAACTCCGGATGATCGGCTCGGGCGTGGGTCGGTCAGGGTCGCCGACGCCGAGGTTGATCACGTCGCGGCCGGCGGCAATGGCGGCCTTCTTCTTCCGGTCGATCTCGGCGAACAGATACGGGGGCAGCTTCTGAAGGCGATCGGCCTTCACGAACGGCGTCGTCGGCATCGTCGGTCCTAATCGGGGAAAGGAGACACCATGGAACAGAGAGGAGAAGAATTTAGCCACAGATAAACACAGATTAGCCCGGATATGATTGCGATAAAGTGAGGGCTAGATCGAGTTAATTCGTGCGTATGTGTATCTTTGCCGTGTCCCACGAGAACAGGTCGGAGTTGTGAAGAAATCGGGATCAGGCCAGGGCCTCTTCGGGGATGTTGTCGTTGGCGTAGACGTCCTGGACGTCCTCGTTCTCGTCAAGAATGTTGCGTAGCTTGATCATCCGCTTGCCGTTCTCGACGTCGAGGTCCACGGTCGTCGTCGGCAGATAGCCGGTCTCGGCCGATTCGACGGCGATCTTGTGCTCTTCGAATGACTTACGCACGACGTCGAAGATCTTGGGATCGCAGGTGACCTCGAAGTAGTCGCCGTCCACGGTCAGGTCGTCGGCGCCGACTTCGAGCACCACCTCCATCAAGCGGTCCTCGGAAACGTGCTTGGGATCGATGAGAAAGACCCCTTTGAACGTGAACAAGTAACTCACACAGCCGGTGGCGCCGAGATTACCGCCACAGACTTCAAAGGCTTTGCGCAGTTCGCCGGCCGTGCGGTTGCGGTTGTCGGTCAATGCGCTACAGATGACGGCGACGCCGCCGGGGCCGTAGCCTTCGTAGGTGACTTCTTCGAAGTTCTCAGCCCCGAGTTCTCCGGAGGCTTTCTTGATCGACCGCTCGATATTGTCTTTCGGGCAGCTATACGACCGCGCCTTGTCGATCGCGTACCGTAGCCGAATGTTCATATCGGGGTCGGGACTACCGTTCCGCGCGGCCACGAAAATGGCGCGACAGAGTTTGCTAAAGAGCTTGCCGCGCTTCGCGTCGACGGCTCCTTTGCGATGGGCGATATTGGCGGAGTGGGAATGCCCGGCCATGAATCGGTCAACTCCAAAGTCGGTGGAGGGAGGCAACGAGAAGGCCCCTCGGCGCACGAACCGCCGACAACCGGCCAAGAGGTTTGGAGCCGGGGGCGGGGGATGGGAGTGGGCTCGCAAACGGCCACGGAGCGATCACAAAGGTCCGCGAGCCCTTAGTCCCAAGCAGACGTCTCAAGGGTTCGAATCGGTTGAGTCGTCCGGAGCACGGCCGAGTTTCCCCAGGGCCCCGAGCTTTTTTTGGATCTCAGACAGACGCTTGTCGGGGGGATTCATCTTGGCGGCGGCCTGCGCGGCCTTCTCCCACTCACTTCGCGCCTTGGCGTGCTCTTTGAGTTGGAAGTAGACGTCGCCCAGGTGATCGTGGATGGTTGAGTCGGCCTGTGGACCTTGAGCCGCTTTTTCCAAAGGCTCGACCGCTTCGCGGAGCTTGCCTCGCTTGAAGAGGACCCAGCCGAGGCTGTCCAAGAACGCCTGGTTCTCAGGCTCGGCCTCAATCGCCTTCCGGACCATTGCTTCGGCCTGTTCGAGGTTCTGCCCACGGTCGGCGTAGAGGTAGCCCAGGTCGTTGTTGACTGTGGGGTCGTCAGGATACTTTGCCAGCAGGGCCTCGAGTTCGGCCTCGCCTTTCTCAAATTGCTCCATGCTGACGTAGAGGATCGACAGACCGGCGTGCGCTTTCAGGATCATCTCATCGTTCTCGGGGAACCGCTGAAGCATGTCCTGGAAGTGGGCGATGGCGTCGTCGTTTCGGCCCATTTTGACCAGAATCGAGCCGATCGTTGAGAGGGCCTGGGCGTCGGCCGGGTCAAGCTTCAGGGCGTCCTTGGCGGCGGCAAGCGCCGGTTCAAACTGGCCGGCCATCATCCGGCTCTGGGCCAGGATGATCAGGTTCAGGCCGCCCTTCTCGCCCGGGAATTTGTCCAGCATCTCTTCCAGGGTACTCGCGGCTTCCTCGTAGTGCTCATTGCGCAGCAGGTCTTCGAGCAACTCGCGATAGTTCGACAGCGAGGGTTCGCTCGCCAGGGCCAGGCGGCGCAGAGCGATCAGTTTCTTGGCATTCTTGGTCTGTGTGGCGATGTAGTAGAGCACCTTGCGGGCGGAATCGCTGAGCTTGGGCGGGACAGCCTCCTGAAGCGTCAGGCCGGCGGCAAGCACTTGATCGGCGTAGGTCGGATCATTGACGATCGACTCGATCTGGGGATGAACAGCATCGAAACCGCCGTGCTGGATCACGGCGTTGCCCAGAAGTTCGATGAGTTTGTCGGTCTTCTTTTCCTTCAGAAGCGAAGCCGCCAGCGCGCCAAGCCCTTTCGGGTCGGGTTGCTGAGCGGTCACGGCCTTGTAGATCGCCTCGGCCTTGTCATTGCGACCCGCAGTCCGGTAGCGGTCGGCCAGGGCGTATTGAAGCGAAAGGTTCTGAGGATCAGCCGCTGCCGCAGCCTCGAGGCGGGGAATGACCTCGTCACCGCGCTTCAAGGCGATGAGGATCTCGGCCAAGAGCTCATAGGGCTCGCTCCCCGAAGGTTGCCCTTTCAGAAACGGCTCAAGGGTGGTCAAGGCGTCTGCGGATCGACCGGCCTTGAGCAAGGTCTGGGCCAGAAGGCGAGGAAGCACCGGATGATCGGGTTCGGAGGCGAGTCCTCGTTCGAAGCTGGTGATGGCCAGGTCGTAGCGCTTCGCCTGGACGAAGAGTTCTCCGAAGGCCAAGTAGGTCCGAGCGGGATCGTCGCCGAGAACCAGGGCCAACTCGGAAGGGGAGAGCCGGTTGACCACCTTCGCATCCAGGGCCTTGATCATCTTGGCCAGGGCGTCGGCGGCCTTGGCCGGTTCCTGAAGCCGCTCGTAGAGCTCGGCAAGTTGGCGGCTGGCGAGCAGGAATGACGCGGAGCTTGGCTCAAGTTTCGGGTTGGCCAATACCGCCTTAAGCAGTCCTTCCGCGCCAACGGCGTCGCTCTTCTGCAGATAGTAGGAGAAGAGAAAAGCGAGGGTTTCGGTGTCTCCCGGATCGGCCTCGATCACGCGCCGGCTGTATTCGACGGCCCGGTCGGTGTTGCCTTTGGCCCGATTCAGACGGCTGAGCCGTCGGAGAATAGCGACCGAATCGGGCTCTTTCTGAAGCGCCTGTTCGAGGAGTTCAATGGAGTCGCTGAACCGTCGCCGGTCTTCAAGTGCTCTGGCGGTGGCGTAGTCGCGAAGAACCTCGATCCGCTCTCGATCCTCGGATGTTCTGGGGTGCAGGGGGACGAATTCCCCTGGCAATTCCTCACCGAACGGACTGAGGCCGCGGGCCGACTTTGGTTCAAGGGTCGGTTTGGGGCCATCGTCGGCCCAGGTCAAAACCGGGGACGTTGAAATCAAAATCAGGGCCAGGCCCACACGATAAAACCGGAACATGCCGACCATGACCGTATCTCCTCGGTCCCGTCCCATCCCGGGCAGCGGGCTTCTTTGATGTTACGAACGGGCGAATCGAGTCCGTCAATCCTTCGCATCGATACCGGCCAACGGGACTGGTCAGGATACCACGTTGAGGCCCCACTTGCCAAGACTCGTGAACGCATGTCCTTCGAGACATTGGACGGCGGTGGATTTACTTGGGAGGAGGCGTCTTCTTCGGGGGCGGCTTGGCCTCGACCCTCGCGGGCTTCGGCGCGGCCGGAGGCGGATTTACCCGACGGGCAGGTTCTGGATCAGCCGTCTTTAACTTCGCCGATTTCGTGGCTTTGGGCTCCGGGATGGCGAGGCTGGCCTTCCCGGTCACCTTGCCGGCGGCCATCCGAGCCTGGCCGGTTGGACAGATCTTCCTCAGATCGCAGCGCGGGCAATCAGGA
>JBDTIR010000440.1:0-8418 GCA_039936275.1 Isosphaeraceae bacterium
GCCATGCTGTCCCAGCGGTCTTTCTTGAGCTTGGCAAGGGTCTTGTTAATCAGGGCGGTGAGTTCGGCGGGAAGGTGGGGGGCGATCTGATCGAGGCCGATCGGCTCGATATTGATCCGCTGGCGCATCTGGGCCATCGGGTCGGAGGCGCTGGCATCGTAGGGAAGGCGGTTGGTGAAGAACTCGAAGGCGGTCACACCCCAGGAGAAGATGTCGAGCCGCTCGTCGGTCGACTCGCGGCGGATCAGTTCGGGGGCCATGTATTGCAAAGTTCCGGTGCGGTTGCCAGGGCGCTGGAAGGCTGGCGTGTTGGGCACGGCCAGGCCGAAATCAATGAGTTTGACCCAGTCGTCGTGGGTGACCAGCAGGTTCTTGGGGCCGAAATCGTGATGAATGAACCCAGCCGCGTGGACCGCTGCGAGCGCCTCGGCCGACTGGGCCAGGAGCTCGATCTTGGTGCTCAGGTCCAGCACACGCGTCTGACGGGTGTGCTGGAGGCTGAAGCCGTCAATAAACTCCATGACCAGGAAGTATTCACCTTTGGGAGAGACGCCATATTCATGCGTCTTGACCACATGGGGATGGATGATTCTTTGGCCGATTTCTCCCTCGCTCATGCGGCCAACCTGGGTTGAGCGGGCCTTGGCGGCTGTCGTCTTGTCGCAGTCCTGCACCTTGAGGCAGACGGTGCGGCCAACCTCGTTATCAATCGCCTTGTAAACGTGAGACATGCTCCCCTGACCGATCTCATGAATGATGGTGAACCGCTTCACCAGATTCACGCGCCGGAGCTTGACCGCCGGGGGTGGCTTGGGTGTGTTCGGTTTTTTGGGTCCGAACAGGTTTCCGAACATGCCTCGCGTTCCTCGCTCGCCCTTGGTCTCGATTGGGGTCGCCCGGTTCAGACACCCGTCTGGGCCGCCTCGTTGCCGCTACCTATCATCCTAGTCTGTTGGCCCGGGATCGCCAAGCTCGGGCCGGTCTCTTTGGCGACCGGGACGCCCGGGCAGAGTTCCATACGGCCCGGGCGACCCCGTGTGACGATGGACGGCGGATTGGGGCAGAAGTCCCGGGGGATGGATGTCGAAGCGAACGCAAACCCAACGGGGTCGTCGTCGGGTCTCAACAGCGATTTCTTTGACCAGCGGGTTTACCGAATCCGGCCTGGACGCTATCGTCAATGGCGAGCCGGACGGTAGGGCCTCGCCAAAGGACGACCGTAGAGGGGTCCTTCGAAGAGGTCCAGGCCATGAGGCGGGCCGATTTTGGCATAGTTTTTGAGTTTCAAGAAGACGGGGGGAACCCACGCCGCGGGGCGTCCCCGCGACGCGTTGGCCGAATCATTCCCGCTCAAGGAGTTCCGATGAAGCGTTTGATGATTGGCGTGGTCGGAGCCGGGCTCGTGGTGAGCACGGCCCTGGCCCAGAATACCAAGACCGCGCCCAGGGCGACGGCTCCCCAGACGGCTGCGCCCAAGGCGACGGCCCCCCAGGCGGCCAGGCCGGCGGACCCGCAACTGAAGGACACGAAGTCAAAGGCCGCGTACAGTATCGGTCTGGACCTCGGTCGACGAATCAAGGCGGGCGGCATCGACATTGACGGCGACATCCTGGCCCGTGGGCTCAAGGACGGCTTGACCGGCAAGGCCGCCTTGACCGACCAGGAAATCCAGGAGGCCATGCAAGCCTTCAATGAAGAGCGCATGGCCCAGGTGGCTGAAGCCGCCAAGGGTGCGGCCGAGAAGAACAAGCAGGCTGGCCAGAGCTATCTGGCCAAGAACGCCAAGACGCCCGGAGTGAAGACCCTGCCCAGCGGCTTGCAGTACAAAATCCTCAAGGCGGGCACGGGCAAGGTTCCCAGCTCGAAGGACGTGGTGCGAGTCAACTACCGAGGAACCCTGATTGACGGAACCGAGTTCGACAGCTCGGAGAAGAACGGCGGGCCGGTCGAGTTTCCGGTCACCGGCGTCATCAAGGGGTGGACCGAAGCCCTGCTGCTGATGAAGGCCGGCTCGAAGTGGCAGCTCGTGATTCCGCCCGAACTGGCGTACGGCGAGGCCGGCACGCCCGGCGGCCCGATCGGGCCGGGTTCGACGCTCGTCTTTGACGTCGAGCTGCTCAGCATCGCCAGCGGTCAATAAGCGACGATCCAGGCTCTGATGACGCTTGGCTGTTGGGCTGATCCGCCGGAACGATGGAGGCCGTCCTTCCTGGACGTTCCCGTTCCGGCACGATCAACCAGTAACTCGATGCGAACCATCATCCGTGATGAATTAGCTCGTATTGGCTTTTGAATTCGGTTTACTTTTTGGCCGCTTCGAAGCGTCGGGCGACCTCATCCCAGTTGATCGTGTTCCACCAAGCGGCGACGTAGTCGGGGCGCTTGTTCTGGTAGTCGAGGTAGTAGGCGTGCTCCCAGACGTCGACGCCGAAGATGGGGGTGCCCGACCCGTCCATCAAAGGGTTGTCCTGGTTGGGGGAGGAGGTGACGGCGAGCTTGCCGTTCTTGACCACCAGCCAGGCCCAGCCCGAGCCGAACCGGGTGGCGGCTGCCTTGCTGAAGTCGTCCTTGAACTTGGTGAAGCCGCCCAGGTCGCTGGTGATCGCCGCAGCCAGGGGGCCAGTCGGCTCGCCGCCGCCGCCTGGCTTCATGATGGTCCAGAACAAGGAGTGGTTGGCGTGGCCGCCGCCGTTGTTGCGCACGGCGTTGCGGATGGCTTCAGGCAGCTTGTCGAGGTTGGCGATCAACTGCTCGACCGGCTGCCCCTGGTTCTGGGGATGGTCCTTCAGCGCGGCGTTGAGGTTCTTGACGTAAGCGGCGTGGTGCTTGCCGTGGTGGATCTCCATCGTCTGGGCGCCGATGTGTGGCTCCAGGGCGTTCTTGGGATAGGGCAGCTCGGGAACGGTGTACTCAGCCATTGGGTGTCACTCCTTCGTCAAGTCGGTCGAAATCCGCCCGGGCCGTCGATTGCCGACAGCCTTGGGCCGGCCAACAGGCTACCACACCGGCGCGTGGGGCTTCAAACTGATTCCAGCCACGACGCCTGTCGGGCGGCCTTCACGGCGATTCTTCGGCCGGTTGAGATCTGACTGACGCTTCTCTAGGAAAGCAGTGGGTTTGATTCCAAAGGGGCCCGGCCCCGTTCGGATCAAAGGCCAAAGGCGGATCGTCGGCTCCTCTGGCCAACCGACCCGGAATCACGATAGAATCAAAGAGTGACGCAGGACCCGGTCCCGGTTCGGCCGCCTTCGCCGAGCATTGTTTCTTGGGACTGCCCGGTCTCTCGTCTCGTTCGGTTTGCTTTGCCTTGCTTGAGGGTACTCCATCATGTCGTCGGATACCAGCACCAGCCTGCCCGCGATGGGACCTCGACCCCTGGTCGTGCCCCGAGCCCAGCGTTCTCGACGAGGCCCTTGGGCGACGTTCACACTCTTGAGCTTGATTATCGTCGGGGCGTGCGTCTGGGCGTCGGGCGTGCGTCCGACTCAGTTCTGGGTGAAACCGGCCGCCAAGCTGGCTACCGTGGCGATCGACCGCGGCGACGTGACGCTGACGGTCGTTGAAAGCGGCAGTCTGGAGAGTGCCGACACCGCGCCTGCGAAATGCCAGGTCGAGGCCCTGACCGGCGCGATCGGCGGCCAACCCAGCATGGCCGGAGGACGCGCGGCAACCACCAAGGCCGCGCCGTCGATCGCAAACGCCTCAGCCGCCGCCGCGCCGGCCGCGGTCAAGAAGGCGGCCCCCGGCACTGCTGGAGCGGCCGGGGCTGCTGGAGCAGCCGGGGCTGCCGGTAAAGCGGCGCCGGCCGCCAGTACGGCGCAGGCGGTCGGGCTTCAGGTTCCCGTGATTGCCAGCTTCACGTATACCGTCGCGCCGCATACCCCGCTCCGGCCCGCCATCAAGGCCAATACGGTCGCGCAACTGAAGACGCAACTCCAACCGGGGGGCGGCAACCAGCCGACCGAGCGGCCGGGCTCGACCCGCATCCTCTCCATCTTACCGGAAGGGACCCGCGTCCAGGCCGGCGACATCGTCTGCGAGCTTGACTCGGCCGCCTTCCGCGATGAGTTGCTCGCCCAGATCATCCGCTACGATCAGGCCAAGGCCTGGGTCGATCAGGCCCGTTCCTCCCTCAAGGTCAGCCATATTTCCCTGGAGGAATACAGCAAGGGCACCCTCGCAAAAGACCGGCTCGCCCTCAAAGGGTACATCCGCATGTGCGAGAACCAGCGCCAGCAGGCCAAGGAGCGGCTCTCCTACTCCAAGGATCTGTACGCCAAGAAGCTGATGACCCCACAGCAGTTCAACGCCGACCTGTTCGCCCTGGAACGGTACGACCTGGCGATGTCCCAGGCTCGTGGGATGCAAGCGCGGCTGGAGAACTACACCTCACCTCGCCTGATCAAGAACTTGGAAGCCAAGATCGACGCCGTCCAGGCCGACTTGCTGGCGCAAGAGTCTGCCTTCCAACTCGAAAAAGAGCGCAAACAAAAGCTAGAACGGAACATCGAACACTGCACGATGCGGGCGTCCAGAGAGGGGATCGTCGTCTACGCCAAGCCTGCCAACGCCTGGGGCCGGGTCGAGGCCCAGATCATGGAAGGGGTGACCGTTCGCGACGGCCAGTCGATCTTCACCCTGCCCGACCCCAACCGGATGCGGGTCCGTGCCAAGATCAATGAGTCCAAGGTCGCCCTGATCGACTCCGGCCAGGCAACGCGGATCATCATTGACGCCTTCCCCGATCACCCGCTCCGGGGCGAGGTTGCCGAGGTCACGCCGATTCCCTCCGCAGCCGCCGGGCCGATCTCCGACGTCAAGATCTACTACGCCATGGTCGATATCGACGGCGGCTTCGACGGCCTCCGCACCGGCCTGAGCGCCGAGGTCTCGTTCCTGGTCGATTCCCGACGCGACGTGGTTCGCGTCCCTTTGCGAAGTGTTCGCTGGTTTAGCGAGGTTCCCCACGTGGCCCTGACTCGACCCAAAGGGGGCTACGCCTGGCGTCCCTTGAAGCTCGGCCTCAGCGACGAACACCACGCCGAGGTCCTCTCCGGCCTCACCCCGGGCGACCGCGTCGTTGCCAACCCCGAGGTGCTGACTCCGCCCAAACCTCGCCAGGATCAGGAAGTTGCACAGACTGAAACGGAGCGGTCGTCTTGAAAACGCTCGCGATTCCGCAACCGCCACGGTAAACTGTTCCCATGTATGAAACGTTCACCGCGGGTGCCTTGAGGGCCTTGGATTGGGCCCGGGCGCGGGCCCGCGAGCGAGGTTCGGATCAGGTCGAGCCAACCGACCTGCTGGCGGCCCTGACCGACGAACCGGAGAGCCGGGCCTCGGTGCTCCTGACCGAATTCGGCCTGGAGGCCGATCGGTTGCGGCGGGTTCTCGGCCTGACCGACGCCCCGTCGTTCAATGAGGACGGGCTCGAACCTCTGCCGAAGTCGGCGGAATTGCGCCTTGTTCTGAGCGATGCGACAATCGCGGCAAGGGCCATCGACCGCAGTGTTCCGGTCGGCACCGAGCACCTGCTGGCAGGCCTGATCGCCTCGTCTAGCCCTGTGATCGAACTGCTTGACCGCGAAGGTCTGCGCCGCCTTGAGCTGGCCAATCAACTTGATGAGGTGGTGGTTGCCGAGACCAGCCCGATCCCCCTCGCGGCCGAGATCACCCCGCTTGACCTGGGCGGGCCGAGCGAGGAAGTCGACCTCGGGCGGATTCTCGACGCCTCGGCCAACCGTGCCCGCGAAGGCTTGCGTGTCGCTGAGGACTACGTCCGCTTCGCCCTGGACGACCCGGGGTTGACCCGCCGGTTGAAGGAGGTTCGCCACCGCCTGGCCTCGGCCTTGCTTGGGTTTGACCCCGACCTCTTGATCGACGCGCGCGACACCCCTGGCGACGTCGGCACCCACATCATGACCCCTTCGGAAACCGTTCGAGAGAACCCGCGCGCCGTCCTGTCGGCCAACTTCAAACGCACGGCCGAAGCCCTGCGGTCCCTGGAGGAATACGCCAAGCTTATCGACGTCTGGCTGGCCGGGCGGTTCGAAGTCTTGCGTTACGATGTGTACACCCTTGAGAAACTGACCCTCACGGCCGCGACCAGCCGGCGAGTTCTCAACGAGACGAGGCTCTACGTCCTGGTCGGCGGCTTGCCGACGCTCGGCGACCTGACCTGGATCGTGGGCGAGGCCCTGGCAGGCGGGGCGCAGGTGATTCAGCTTCGCGAAAAGGGACTGCCCGATCGTGAACTCTTGCGCCGGGCCCGGGAAGTCCGCATCCTGACGACGCAAGCCAAGGCGAGGTTCGTCATGAACGACCGGCCCGACCTCGCCCGCCTGGCAGGCGCCGACGCCGTTCACCTGGGCCAGGACGACGTCAGCGTCAGGGACGCCCGCAGGATCATCGGCGGCCACGCCTTAATCGGCGTCTCGACCCACAATCATGGCCAGCTTGAGCGGGCGATCCTCGACGGTGCCGGCTATCTCGGCGTCGGCCCGGTCTTCCCCAGCGAGACCAAGGACTTCGACGCCCTGGCCGGCCTGGCCTTCGTTCGCCAGGCGGCCGAGGCCACGACCGCCCCTTGGTTCGCCATCGGCGGCATCAACGAGGCGAACCTCGACGACGTGCTCGAAGCCGGCGCCAGTCGGATCGCCGTCAGTTCGGCCGTCGTCCACGCTGATCGCCCTCGCCAGGCTGCCGCCGCGCTCCGCGACCGGCTCGATCAAAACAGTGAGTGATGATCCAATGAGCGTTGAGCACGACGACTTGCTTGAGGCGGCCAGGTCGGCGGGCCGTTCGGCCTATTGCCCCTATTCGAACTTTCGGGTCGGAGCGGCGGTCCTGGCCGGCGGACGGACCTTCTCGGGGGCAAACATCGAGAACGCCTCATACGGCTTGACCATCTGCGCCGAGCGAACCGCGGCGTTCGCCGCCGTGCTGGCCGACGCCGGCCCGATCGAGGTGGTGGCTGTCGCCTGCCTGGACGCTCCCGACGACGCCGAACCGGCCCTCCTGATGCCCTGCGGCGCCTGCCGGCAAGTGCTGGCCGAGTTCGCCAAGCCCGGAGCGACAGTCCATGTGGATCGCGTCGGCACGTTCCTCCTGACCGACCTCTTGCCATCGGCCTTCCGGTTGCGCTGATTCATAAGCATCCGATCTGAAGACAAGTGCCCAGCCCACGGTTGGGGTTGCCCGGTCTGGCTGGGCCGTTACAATCCGCCGAACGGCCGGCGAATGGCCCCGGCATCAACCCATCAACGGATTGAAGAGCGTCTCAACATTGCAGCGACGGAACGTGCGAGGCTGGCCTTTGGGAATCGCGCTGGCCCTGGCCGTTGCGGTCGCCTTGGCCTGGTCCTGGAAGAACCTGGCTGAAAAACGGGTCCAGGTGGTCGTTCCCGGGCACCTGGTCCGCGGGGCCTGGCAGAAGCCTGGCCCTCTGCGCAGGCTGATCGACCGGGAGCAGGTCCGGACGATCGTCACCTTGACGGCGATCAACCGAGACGACCCGAAGTACGTCAGCCAAGAGCGAGTGGTCAAACAAACGGGTGTTGATTGGGTGATCGTGCCGATGCGGGGCTCAACGGCCACGATCGAGCAGATGGCCGAGGCGGCCAACCTCCTGGCCGACCCGGCGCGGCAGCCGGTCTTCTTTCACTGCGTCGGAGGCCATCACCGGACCAGCCTGGCGCATGCGGCCTACCGGATTCGCTATCAAGGGTGGTCGGCCGAGCGGGTCTGGACGGAGTTGCTGAGCCTGCGCTGGACCCGTCCAGCCGCCCGATCTGATCAGTCTGACCATGCCTTGATCAAGGCGTTCGCCGAGGCCGAGGCCGCACGCCGACACGTTGGCGAAAGGATACGCAAAGGATGCGATGGTCCCGGATTCGCAAAGTCGCTCGGGTGCTCACCCCGATCTTGCTCGCCCCTTTGATTTACCTGGCCTGGCAGTGGTCGGGGGGGAACTTCGGGGCCGTTGAGCCAGGGGCCGTCTACCGATCGGGACAGCTTGGCCCCGAGGCCCTGAAACGGGCCATTCAGGCTCACCGGATCAAGACCGTGCTGAACCTGCGCGGGCGGAACCCCGATCAACCTTGGTATCGCGACGAACTGTCGGCAACCCTGGAATCAGGGGTTACACATATTGATCTCCCCTTGTCTTCCGATTACTGGCTCACGCGCGAGCAGGCCGAGGTCTTGACCGACGTCTTACAGACCTGCGAGCGCCCGGTCCTGGTCCACTGCGAATGGGGAGCGGAGCGAACCGGCCTGGCCTCGGCGTTCGTCGAGTTGCTCCGTCCAGGACGCACCCTGAATGACGCTCGCCGGCAGTTCTCGATCGGCTACCTCTACCTGCCAACCCGCGACAGCCTGGTGATGCGCGGGCACATCGACCACTACGCCGACTGGCTG
>JBDTIR010000441.1:0-1648 GCA_039936275.1 Isosphaeraceae bacterium
GAGGTCGTGCTGGCCCAGCGGCCAGTTGCCGCCGTCCTTTCCACCTCGCCTCCGGTGGGAAGTCACCTGGTCGCCCTGGAACTCAAACGCCGCCACGGGCTCCCCTGGGTCGCCGACTTCCGCGATCCCTTGCGAGGCAATCCGTTCCGAACACGTCGGTGGTTTTTTCCCTATGACGGCCCCCTGGAACGCCTTTTCTTCCGGCAGGCCGATGCTCTGATCGCCAACACCGACACCATGGCGAACTTATGGCGGCGTCACCATCGCAAGATCGACGGCAAGGTCTCGGTGATCTGGAACGGATTTGATCCGGAGGACCAGTTCGATCCCACGCCGCCCGATTCGGGAAGCCGCCGCGTGCTCGCCCATGTCGGCGCTCTCTACGGGAGGCGTCATCCAGGCCGGCTGCTGGCCTCGCTCGTCAGGCTCATCCTGGCTGGCGAACTGGCCGCCGACCGGGTCGGCGTCAAGCTCGTTGGTCCCATCGACGGGGATTGCCTTGAGGTGAATCGGGAGGCCGTGGACTCGCTCCGCTCCTGGGGTTGCCTGGACTATGATGGAAAGCAAGTTTCCCGGGACGACGCCCGACGCGCCGGCCTGAGCGCCGATTATTTGCTTCTGCTCGATCTCAATGAACAAGAGGTCGACTTGCAGGTTCCCGCCAAGATCTTCGAGTACGTCCGGATTGGTCGTCCCATCCTCGCCTTCACGCGCCGCGGTTCGCCGGTAGAGCGGATCCTCAAGGGCAGCGGCGTTCCTTACCGCGCCATCCATCACGACGCCGACGACGCCACAGTCGACGACGCGGTACGAGGCATATTCAATCTCCCGGCATCCTCGACCAGGCCGAGTCCCTGGTTCGAAGAGCAATTCGATGGGCGAAACCAGACCCGCGCGCTCGCTGGGATCTTGGATCGGGTTCGGGGTGGGTCGCCCATTCACGAAGCGTCGATTAACGATTGAACGAATCAATAAATATGAGGGATGATGAATACGCTCGCTGCTCCTCGCGTCATGCACGTCGTGCGTCGGCTCGGCTTCGGCGGGCTCGAGGTCGGGGTTGTCAACCTGGTCCGGGGTCTGGAACGGCTGGGGTTCGAGCAGGCCGTCTGCTGTCTGGAAGATCGGGGCGAACTGGCCGAACAACTCCCCCGGTCCGTATCGGTCTGGGGTTGTTCCGACGGCCTGCGGAAACCGCAACGGTTGCCCTGGAGGGCCGCCCGGCTGGTTCGTCGTTGGCGTCCTGATATTATTCACGCGCGCAACGGCGGGGCTTGGATCGACGCGGTGGCCGCCTGGACCTTGGCGGGGCGTCGCGGCCGACTAGCCTTCGGGTTTCACGGCTGGGACCGCCTGGATCGGCTCCCGAGGCGTCGGGCCTTCCTGTACCGCCAACTGGCTCGGGTGACCTGGGCCATGACGGCCGTCTCGGCCGAGGCCGCTCGGCAGTTCGCCGAGGAGGCTGGAATTCCGCCAGGCCGCTTCGTTGTGCTCGGCAGCGGCGTCGATACGGAGCGGTTCCAACCCACGGCCGCGCCCAACGGCGTCGGTCGGCTCGTCCTGGGCTGCGTCAGCCGCCTCGCCCCGATCAAGGCCCACGACGTGCTGATTGATGCATTCGCTCGCGTGGTCGGCCGCGTCGCGGTGG
>JBDTIR010000442.1:0-3615 GCA_039936275.1 Isosphaeraceae bacterium
GGCCGCTACGACCAGGCCGAGGTCATCGCCCAGGAGGTCGCCTCCTGGAACCTGTCCTACGGCTTTCGAGAAGACACCCCGCGCAAGATCGGCGCGGCGGCCCGCTCGCTCCGCCAGCGCGATCAGGTCCGCCACGGCAAGGCCAAGTCTTTGCCCAGCCAGGACGCTTATGCGGTGATGATCCAGGAGGCCCGCCAGCTCCTGGCCGCCGGTCAACTTGACCAGGCCGAGGCCAAGGCCCACCAGGCCCACGCCCTCGGCGTCACGCCCGCCTTGACCGTCGACCGCGCTGAGAACATCCTCCACGACGTCGCCATGCACCGCGCCCGGACCACCCCTTCCACGGTCGCCGGCCTTGATCCGGCGCAAAGGCCCGCTCCCGCCCTGAGCGATCCGGCCGTGGCCGCCGCAGGCGCCGAGATGTCCGTCGACGCACTTGCCGCCAACGCCGAGCGCGAGGCCAACGACCTGCTCGCCCAGGGGCAAACCGAAGCCGCCAAGGTCAAGTTCGCTGAAGTCCAGCGCCTTCAGGACCAGGTCCAGGGCGGCCTCGTGGTCCCGATCCCCCCCGATTCAACCGCCCCGGTTGATCCGGCGCTCCAGCCCATCGTCGACGCCCCCGAGGCCCAGCCAGAGCCGGTCGCCGACCTTGCCCAGCCCGGTCAGCCCGACTTGATCTCCGACCCTGAACAACCAGGGACGGCCCACGTTGTTCCGGAAGTCAAGCCCGGTGAGTCCTTGCTGGAGCAGGCCAAGGGCTTGCTGGCCAGCGGCAACTACCCGGCGGCCAAGCAATCGGCCGTGCAGGCTCGCGACGGCGGCTTTGGCGTCGAGGCCAAGGCCAACGACCTGCTCGGCCAGATTGCCCTGACCGAACAGGCCGGCGCCTTGAGCCTCTACGAAGCCGCGCTCGACGCCATCCGCAAAGGAGACGCGGCCCGCGCCCGCGCTCTCTTGACCGAACTGACCTCCGCCGATCTGGACGACTCGATGGCCCAGAAGGTCCAGGACCTACTGACCAACAAGTTGCCCAGAGACACCAGCGGCAAAGCCCTCGTCGGCGCGACCGAGACCGACGCCGAGGCCGTCGCCGCGCAGAAGCTCAACGCCGAGGTCGGCACCAAGGTCGCTGAGGCCCGCCGTCTCATGGAGACCGACCCCGAGAAAGCCATTACCCTGCTTGAGAGCACCCTGGAGTCGATCAAGCTCGCCACCCTTCCGGCCCCCGTGCTCAAGACGATGACTCGCCGCGTCGAGGTCGCCATCGAGCTGGCCAAGAAGGACAAGGTCGGCTTCGACACCAAGATGCAAGACAAGGAGTATCGCTCCGAAATCGAAAAGAAGCGATTGCGCATCCTTGAGGCCGACAAGGCCAAGAAGACGCAGATCGCCGGCCTGATGGAGAAGGCCCGAGACGCCATGAACCAGGGGCGTTACGAGGACGCCGAGATCAGCGCCAAGAAGGCTGGTGAGATCGACCCTGACAACGTCGCCGCAGTTGCCTTCGTGACCTTGGCCCGCACCAAGCGCCACTACGAAACAGCGCTCAGGAACCGCGACGGCCAGAACGAGAGCAACCTCATGGCCTGGGAAGACGTGGACGCCGCGTCCGTTGTTCCCAAAGACATCTTCAAGCGTGACATTTCCTATCGCGACGGCTGGGACGCCTTGACCAAGAGCCGCCGCGAACTCGCCGAACGGCTGCGGCCGAAGCGCGATCCGAAAGAACTCGCCATCCTGGCCAAGCTTGATGAGCCGATCACGCTCAACATCGTCAAGCAGCCCTTGAGCGAGGCCGTTGACTTCCTCCGCAACTACTCAGGCCTGAACGTCGTGCTCGACCCCGCGGCCCTGGCCGAGGAAGGCTTGACCGAGGCCTCGCCCGTGACCCTGGTCGTCACGGACATGAAGACCAAGTACGCCCTCAAGCTCCTCTTGGCCCCCTTGCACCTGACCTACCGGGTCGATAACGAGGCGCTCTTGCTGACCAACCAGTCGGCCAGCCGCAGCACCTTGATCGTCGAGTCGTACGGCGTGGCCGACCTGGTCGTGCCCGTCCGCCCGCCGACCGGCCCCGACGGCAACCCCTCTCCCTTCCCGGTCTCCAACGTCACGGGCCAGACCCAGACTAACCCGAACGCCCCGCTTGGTCCCGACGGCAACCCGTTGCCGAACAGCACCAACGGCCAATGGTCCGTCAACAACGGCAGCCACAACAACGTCACGCCTGAGATGTTCGCCCCCTTGGTTCAGCTCATCAAGGCGACGATCGCTCCGGGCTCCTGGAAGAACTCCAACGGCATGGCCCCCGCCGGTGGGGCTTACGGCCTGGGTGCCGGCCTCGGCGGCGACGACGCGGACGCCGCCGCGGACACGGCCGTCGGCTCGATCACGCCGTTCTTCCTCAACATCAGCCTGATTATCCGCCATACCGCCGAGGTCCACGACGACGTCGTTGACCTGCTCCGCCAGTTGCGCCGGCTCCAGGACTTGCAAGTCTCGGTCGAGGTCCGGTTCATCACCGTCAGTGACAGCTTCTTCGAGCAGATCGGCGTCGATTTCGACTTCTCGATCCAGTCCGACGTCGCCGGCCGCAAGAGCACGTTCGCCCAGGTGAACCCGGCCGCCGCGCTCGGCAGTACGACCACGACCGGCGGCGGCGGCACGGCCGGCGGCACGACCGCCGCCAGCCCGTTCATCGTCAACCCGAACCGCGACCACTCCCTGGGCAACCGGCAGCCCTTGGTCGTGGGTGCCAGCGGACAAGGCATTGGCTCGTTCACGCCTGACCTGCAAATCCCGTTCAGTCAGGGGTCGGCCTCGGCGATCGCGCCGTTCAACGCCTTGACCGGAAACACCGGGGCCACCTTCGGGATCGCCTTCCTCAGCGACCTGGAAGTCTACCTCTTCCTGACGGCCGTCCAAGGTGACACCCGGTCCAACCTGGTCCAGGCCCCCAAAGTCACCTCGTTCAACGGGGCCCCGGCCTTCGTCATGAACACCACAAACCGCAACTTCGTCGCGAACCTCACGCCGATCGTCGCCAACGGGGCCGTGGCCTTCCAGCCGACGATCAGCTCAATCCCCGACGGCGTCACCCTCTCCGTCACCCCGGTCGTCTCGGCCGACCGACGCTATGTGCGCATGACGCTCAGTCCCAACTTTATCACCTTCGTCCAGTTTGACACCTTCGTCATTCCGGCGGCCGTCAGCGGCTTCCTGGGCGGAGCGGGCACCGTCAACGCCCAGGTGCAGTTGCCGGTGATCTCGCAGACCTTGATCTCAACCACCGTCACCGTCCCCGACGGCGGCACGGTGCTCCTGGGCGGCGTCAAACGACTCCGCGAGGAACGTCGTGAGTTCGGCGTGCCAATCCTCGCGAAGACGCCACTCATCAACCGTCTGTTCCGCAACATCGGGATCGGTCGGACCACCGACAGCCTGATGATCATGGTCACCCCTCGGATCATCATCCTTGAGGAGGAAGAAGAACGCCTGGGCATCCCGACCGTGCCCACCACGCCCTTCTGACCTTGATCGAACCGCTCCTTTGGCGGTTCGCCTCGCGGCCCACCCTCCTTTGTTGGTTGGAGCGGGCCGCCCCTCGCCAACCCA
>JBDTIR010000443.1:0-3259 GCA_039936275.1 Isosphaeraceae bacterium
GCCGAGCCAGCCAGCCGCTCGGGTTCGCCTCCTGGGAAACCTCGGGCGCCTTGCGTAAGATCGAGCTTCGCAAACTCACTCCCGCCGAAGTCGCGGAGACGAAACCGAGCCGCTGAGCTCTCGACCCATGACCTTGACGAAATCCGAACCTAACAAATTCCCCCCTTGATTGTTCGCGTCGGCCTTGAGCATCGGCGCACGCCCTTCAACAAAAGGTCTGCTCCATGAAGTCTTTTGGATTTATTCTCGGCTTGGTCGCCGCGACGGCCCATGCCGACGCACCGGACAAGGTAATCAACCTGGACGACGCAACCCGGGCGCGCTGCCTGAAGGTGCTCCGCGACGGACTGGCGTCCGACGAATTCTGGCCGTCGATGCACGCGGCCGAAGGGTTGTCAAACAACGGCCAAGGGGCTGAGGTCCGGGCCTTACTCGAACCGAAATTGCCCAAGGAGACCGACGACCAGCACCGTTGCGGCCTGGCCAGGGAAATCGTCCGGTCGGGCGACCTCGCGGCGGCCCAGGTCTTGCTTGACGTGCTTGCGAGCAAAAATCCCTATGGACATGTTCACGCCTGCGAAAGCCTGTTCAAGGTCAATGAAATCGGTAACGGAGCTTTGCTCAAGCATGCCCTGGCCAAGAACGACTCGCCCAGGCTGGCGATCATGGCGGCGGCGGCCCTGTCAAGGTGGGGGAACCCCGAGGCGCTCTCACTCTTGAGAAAATACGTCAAGGACCAGGACGGCGAGACGGCGAAACTCGCGGCCTGGGTTCTGGCCAGGACCGGCGACCAAGGCGATCTGCCCGCCTTGAAGGCCGGCGCGGAGCGATTTGAGGAACCACTCACCCGTGCCTACTTCGAACACGCGCGAGCGGTCCTTGGCGACCCCGACGGCTTGAAGACGCTGATCAAGAACCTCAGCGACAACGACGCAGGCGTGCGAACCTCCGCCCTCGAATTCGCGCCCGAGGCCAGAGCCGTCGAAGGTCAAGACGCCTTGATCAAATTACTCGATGATCCAACCCTCGATGCGCGGGTGCGAGCGGCATCGGCCCTCCTGGAACTGGCGAAACCAGGTCCAAGTCCTCGCAACGAGGTCATCAGCCGAGACGTGTTCGTTGCCACCCCTGAGAACCCAAGGTATAGCGAAGGCTCGGTAATCGTCCTGCGCGACGGCCGCCTTTTGTACGTCACGACGGAGTTCCAGGGGGGCGGGGCTGACTTCTCCAAGGCCCATCTGGTTGCCGTCGAATCCGCGGACGGCGGCCGGACCTGGGGTTCAAGCCGGGTGATTCAAGAGAACGTCGGCAAGCAGAACGTCATGTCGGCCACGTTCCGAAGACTGTCGAGCCCCGCCCGGTTCGATGCGCCGATTGGCTTGTTCTACCTGGTCAAGAATTCGGCCACCGATCTGGATGTCTATCTGCGGGTTTCGACCGACGAAGGAGCCAGCTTCGGCGAACCGGTGCTCGTAACCGATCATCCGGGTTATCACGTTTTGAATAATGATCGGGTCACGGTCCTCTCGACCGGCAGGTTGATCGTGCCGGTCGCCTCAAGTGATGACGTGTTCAAGAAAGGCAGTCGGTTCCTGTGCAGTTGTTTCCTGTCAGACGACCAGGGGGCGACCTGGAAACATAGTAAGTCATTGATCGATTCGCCGAAGCGAGGCGCGATGGAACCCGAGGTGATCGAGCGGGCCAATGGTAGCCTGCTGATGCACATTCGCACCCAGACCGGCCAGATCTATGCGAGCGAATCAAGCGACGGCGGCGAGACCTGGAGCGAGGGTAAGCCCTGGACCGTCAAGGCCCCCGAGGCCCCTTCGACCTTGCGGCAGGTTCCATCAACAGGGCACTGGCTCCTGATCTGGAACGACTGTTTCCGGGACGGACAGACCAAGGCCCAACGAACCCCCCAGACCGCCGCGATCTCGACCGATGAGGGAGCGACCTGGACCCGAGTGCGCGACCTGGAACCCAGAGACCAGCATTCTTATGCCTACACAAGCATTGTTTTTCATAAAGGTCGCGCTCTCTTGACCTATTACGTAGGCGACCCGAAGACGCACCGGATCTCGTCAAGGTTCCGATCGGTGCCAATCGCCTGGTTTTACGAGAACGCGCGATGAACCGAACCCTTGGAGAGTTCGCGTGAACCTGGCGACCTTGCCGCTTGGGGGCCAGCACGACGGCCCCCACATTTTGATTACCGGAGGCGTCCACGGCGACGAATATGAGCCGATGCTCGCCCTACGGCGTCTGGCCGTCTTGCTCCGCGCCCGGACCTTGCGGGGGCGAGTCACGCTGATTCCAGTCGTTAACGAGCCGGCGTTCCTTGAGGGGAAGCGAACCGGCCCCGACGACCTCGACCTGGCCCGCACCTTCCCGGGCCGGCCTCACGGCTCGATCACCGAGCAGATCGCCCATGAACTTTCTCCTTTGATCCAGAACGCAGACGCGTATATCGACTTACATACCGGAGGCGCGCGACTTCAGGTTTATCCGTTAACGGGCTACATGCTTCATCACGACCCCGAGGTTCTAGAACATCAGCGGCGAATGGCCCGCGCCTTCGCCTTGCCAATTCTCTGGGGAACCGACCCCGGGCTCGACGGCCGTTCGCTATCGGTGGCCAGGGACGCCAACGTGCCGTCGATCTACGCTGAGTTCCTCGGCGGCGGCGGCTGCGACCCTCGTGGAGTGGCTGCGTACATCCGAGGATGTCTCAACGTCTTGATCGACTTGAATGTGATTGACGGCAACATCGAAGCCCCATCGGTCCCTTCCTTGGTGGTCGAAGACCCACGCGACGGTTCCGGTCACATGCAAGTTCAGCACCCATCGCCCTGCGATGGGTTTTTTGAACCCGTCGTGACGCTCGGTCAGCGGGTCCAGCTTGGCGACCCTTTGGGCGCGGTGTCCGACCCATTGGGCCGCGATCCCGTGTCCGTATCGGCCGGATGGTCGGGCGTCGTCCTGGTCCTGCGTACCGTTCCGAGTGTCCTGGAGGGCGACGCTTTGGCGGTCGTCCTGGAGACCGATCAGGACGTCCCGCCCTTTTGACCCGCCACCCGCTCGCAGCCGGATCTCGATTGCGTTACCCTTTGTCGAATTCCCTTGGAGAATTGCAATGCAACACGGATCATGGCGGCCGTTTCAGCCGCATCAGTGTAGGGCGGCCGTCCCGGCCGCATCAGTGTAGGGCGGCCGTCCCGGCCGCATCAGTGTAGGGCGGCCGTCCCGGCCGCATCAGTGT
>JBDTIR010000444.1:0-4438 GCA_039936275.1 Isosphaeraceae bacterium
AGCCGAAGGACCTCTGGATCGTCCCCAAGGCCAAGCATAACCGCTCCCGAGACGTCAATCCGGCGGCTTACACTGAGCGGATCAGCACTTTTCTCCGCGCGTCGGCCCCGCGACGGCTGGTCAGCGCCCCTGAACGTCCAGCAATCTCCTCCGATCCGGTCAAGGCCGGCCCGGCCTCGCGCCTCGCCGCGGCACAGACTGTTGCCGGCTGACGACGTTGCCGGTCTTGACAGCTTAAGTTATGATCGGACGGCTTGATCTACAAGACGACTGAAACGGGCCTCGTCATGGATCATCAAAGGAGTCTGGCAGTTATCTGTTCATCCTGATCTTGGATTCTCAACGAATCCTCCCAAACGCCCCAAGGATGGGACTTCTGATGCTCAACACCCTTCGCAAAGTCGCCGGCTTGCCGTTGGAACACCGTTCGCGGACCCTCGCGTCGGAGTTTCTACGGCAGACCGCGCGCGCCGACGAGGTTCAACGCGACCGTCTCCTGACGATGATCGCCAGGCACGCCGACAGTCAGTTCGGCCGGGACCATCACTTCCAGGAAATCAAGTCGCCGGCCGACTTCCGCCGACGAGTGCCGGTTCGCGGCTACGATGGTCACGAACCCTATATCGACCGCGTCCGCCGAGGAGAGACCGGGGCACTGTTCGGTCCTGGCACCGAAGTCTTGATGTTCGCCATGACCTCCGGCACGACCGCCAGGCCCAAGACGATCCCCGTGACCGCGGAGTCGTTGAAGTGCTATCGGGACGGCTGGACAATTTGGGGTATTCGCGCCTTCGACGACCACCCTGGCATGCTCGAATCCGGCTTGCAGCCCATTCTTCAGATCGCCAGCGACTGGCGAGAGTCGTTCACCCCGGCAGGCATCCCTTGCGGGGCGATCACCGGCCTGACGGCTCATATCCAGAACCCTTTGGTGCGATTCACCTACTGCATGCCCCGCTCCGGATCGCGGATCAAGGACATTGAGGCGAAGTATTACCTCGCGCTCCGGATGTCGATCTACCGAGACCTGGGCACTTCGATCGCCGCCAATCCGAGTACCTTGCTCGCTATCGCCCGTCTGGGGGACCGCGAGAAAGAGACGCTGATCCGCGACCTGGCCGACGGCGCCATTAATCCGAAGTGGAACATTCCGGCCGAGGTTCGCCAGGCGGTGCGGTTCCGGAGCGGCTTGAAGCATCGTCGTGCGGCCCGCCGTCTGGAAGCGATCGTTGAGCGCACAGGTCGGTTGCTACCCAAAGACTACTGGCCGAACCTGCGGTTCTTGGCCAACTGGATGGGCGGCACGATGGGGGCCTACCTGCGGCACTATCCCGAATACTTCGGCGATTGTCCGGTCAGGGACGTCGGCCTGATCGCTTCGGAAGGCCGGATGACGATCCCGATCGACGACGGCACGCCCGCCGGTATCCTCGACATCCGCAACCACTACTTCGAGTTCATTCCTGAAGACCAAGGGGACCGCGACGAACCCGAGACGGTCGAGGCGGCTGACCTGATCGAAGGTCAACGCTATTACATCTTACCAACCACCATCGGCGGGCTCTACCGGTATCAGATTTTCGATCTGGTGCGCTGCGTCGGATTTCACGGCAAGGCCCCGGTCCTGGAGTTCCTCAACAAAGGGGCTCACTTCTCCAGCATGACCGGCGAGAAGCTCTCGGAGTTTCAGGTTGTCGCCGCCGTTAACGCCGCCGCGCACGAGGTGGGCGTCCGGCTCAAGTCGTTCCTGCTCTTGCCGACCTGGGGCGAGCCGCCGTTCTACAGCCTGCTGGTGGAACAGGACGACCTCACCGATCCCAATGTCGGCGACCGCCTCGCGGCCGAGACCGACGCCCGGTTGGCCGGTCTGAACCTCGAATACGAGAACAAGCAGGCCACCCTCCGACTCGGCCCGATCCGCATTCACCGCGTTCCGTTGGGCTCCTGGACTGATTTTCAAAAGCGGAGGCTGGCGCAAAGCGGCGGGACCGTCGAACAATATAAGCAGCCCTGCTTGATGTCTGACCTGGCGGCCATCGATTCGTTCCGGATCATTGACGCCTTCGAGACTCGGGTTGGGTGACGGACTTCGATCCGGCGTTTCCGGGATTCGGGATTGCCTTCGGGTTTTGGTTCTGGTATTTGAACCAATGACCTTACGTCGAACCCTTCCCGACCCGCCGGACCGGGATTTTTGGAGAAATGGCCAAACCAGACGCCATGATGGCCCTGGCCCTCGCCCTTGACCGGGCGGCGGCCCTGGACGACCCCAACCGAAGGGGGAAAGGCCCGCAATGACTCCGGCGATGGATTCCGCCCATCAGACCCAGATCCGCTGCCCCTGGATCTGGGTCGGCCTCTTGCTCTGCATCGCGGACACCGGCTGCGCCCGCATGTCCTCGTTCCGTCCCTCAGCGAAGCAACCCGCCGCGCTCGCCCCGCCGATGCTCGGGGCCAAAAGCCAGACACGGTCTCAGTCTCCGAGCCCGCAAGAGTCTTACGCCCAGACCTTGAACCGTGGGCGGGCGCGATCCGAAGCCCTGCTCGCCCAGAACCAGAAACTCGAGACCCGCACCACTGAAGCCCCACCGGGATCTTACACCAAGCGAATCCTTGAGGCCGAAGTCGCCGCCAGAGCAGCCCGAGAGGCCCCGGGGGCGTTTGCCCCGGCCCGCGCCATTCCCAGACCGCGAATCGAAATCACGGACTTGCCGCCCGTGGCGATCGACCCCTTGTACTTGCCGCCCGTGGCGATCGACCCCTTGCACTTGCCGGTTCCTGGCCCTTCGCTTGCGGTTACGCCCGAACCCGCCCCCGCGTCAATCTCTTCGCCGAACCAGGCCGGTGAGCCGCCGACCCGGGAAGTTCGGGCCTTGATCGCCGCCGCGAGGGCCAAGCTGGCCTCTTTGACGACATATCAGGTCCAGATTACCAGGCAAGAGCGCGTCGGCAACACTTTGCAGCCGGTCGAGAACATCGTCCTGAGCGCTCGCCGCGATCCCAAGGCCATCCGGATCGAGTGGCCCGACGGCCCGCACAAGGGGCGCGAGGTTCTCTACTCAGCCGACGACCCGACCAACATGCACGTCAACATGGCTGATGCCATCGTGCCGTTGGTCATGAAGTTGCCGCTCACTAGCCCCAGGGTTCGCGATAGCAGCCGTCACCCGATCAGCGAAGCGGGGCTTGACGGCTTGGTCGATAATCTGGTCAAGACCGTCGAATCGGCCGAAGCGGGTGGACCCAACGCCAGCCGCCTGAGCTTGTCGGGGCCTGAGACTCCCGAAGGGCTCGACCGACCTTGCCACAAGATCACCGAGGTTCGGCCCGACGGCGAGATCTGGGTGGTTGATATCGATGTGGAGACCGCCTTGCCCGCCCTGGTTCAGGCCAACGCCCCCAACGGCGACCTGCTGGAGCGTTACAGTTTCCGCGACGTCCAGGCCGACCTGCCCAAGCTGGCCCTGGCAGACGCCTTCGATCCCGGGCGTTGGAAGCGCACAGGTGCCGGCTTACTGGAGCGCCTGGCCCGTTCGACTGGCTCAGGGACCAAACCGACCGCCACCTCGGCCCCTCGATGACTGCCAATCTTGGCGGCCGACCCGATATTGCTCCGCGAGCGACTCGGGTTTTTTTTCCCGACCGTTCCTTTTGTAAGAGTAAGACCGTAGAATGATTACAGCGTGATCCGCACCTTGGCGAAGGGTGGTCATGCCTTGACGGTTCGGAAGTTGCATCAAGCATCCGCGACTTTGCGACCGTCCATCCACTCGCCTTCGATGCGCGAGGCCGGCGACCATGACTCTCGACTGCAACTATTCGCTGCTGATCACCGATGACGACGCCTCCTCTCGCGAGACCTTGCGCGAGATCTTCGAGCCGGTCGGGTTTCGTACCCTGCTAGCCGAGAGCGGCGAGGAGGCGATCGACATCGCCCAGGGCCAGGTCATCCACCTGGCGCTGATGGATATGCATCTACCCAGGCTCACCGGCCTGGAAACGATGACGATCCTTCGTCAGATGAAAGGAGGTCTGCCGATGATCCTGATCTCGGCCGACCACGACGACAACCTTTTGCGCCAGGCGCTTTCGGCCCAGGCGTTCTGCGTCTTGGCCAAGCCGGTCAGTCGCAACGTGGTCATCTACGTCGTAAACCGGGCGCTCCAGAAGTTTTACACCGCCAGCAACTCACTCAACTAACGGAATGCCGCGTCCTCTTGGCCGAAAACCCCCATGCATCGCGCGCTGGTTACCTGGCTCGTGCTGATCGTCAACGTCTCGATTGCCAAGGGCCACGACATTCCCGATGAACAGGTCGATCGGTCGATCCAGGCAACCTTGCGCCCGGGGCGCCTGGAGATCGAGTATGAGGTCAGTCTGGCCGAGCTGACGCTTGCCCGAGACCTTCGCCTTTTGATCGGCGTCGTCCCCGGGGCCG
>JBDTIR010000445.1:0-2182 GCA_039936275.1 Isosphaeraceae bacterium
GATCAGGTGTCGACACGGTTCCCTCCGTGGATGGCAAAGGCGGCCCGTCCCTGGGCGACTTGACAGTTCGCCAGGAGTATAATCCAAAGGACGATTCAGGTTGAGGCCGGTTTTTCGCCGCTCAACCGGGAACCCGTTTCCCCTCGTTGGCCGGGCGTTCATTTCCCGATGTAGGGCGGCCGTCCCGGTCGCAATCTCAAAGAAGAAGGACTCCGCCGCGATGGCCCAAGAGACCGAAGCCGCCTGCCTGCTCAAGACCGGGGCCTTGTACACCCGTCGGATCGGCTTGCGCACCGAAGCCGGAGGGCTCGTCTTCGCCGGGATCAAGCGAGGCGCCTTCTCGCTCTATTTCGACGACGAGCCGATTTACCATTTCGACCTTGACGGCCGCTGGCAGCGGGCCTTTATCGCCGGGGTCCACGACCGCAAGGCCCTGGACGGGACCGTGGATGCGATCGAGCGACCCCGCGAAGGGGCGAACCTCGTGCTTCGGCGTCGAGCCTTGTCCTTCGCCGAGACGGCCGACCTGGACGCCTCGATCCGAGGCGCGGCGATTGCCCTGGCCGACGCCCTTGGTTCCGGCGCCTTGGAACCGGTTAATCCACCCACGGATGTTGATCCGTTAACGGTGGACGAGTTGCGAGAATTGCTCGACCGGATCAGCCGCTGGGACCCTTCGGCATGGTTCGCCCATCGCGAGCGTTACCTGGCCGCCTATGGCCCGATGCCCCTCTTGCCGCCGGACTGCCATCAATCGGTCGTGCTTCAAGGCACCCTGGGAACCGTGGCTGGCCGGGCCTTCGGCAACGCCAAAGGGGCCGAGCATTACGTCCGCTCGCCCGCCGAGTTCGCCAACCATTGCCGGGACGTCGCGACCCTGCTCGGCCGCCGCGTCTTGCAGTGCAACAGCGTCTTCCTGGCCGGGGCCGACGTCTTGCGCCAACCTATTGAGGAGGTCGAATCGATACTTGACACGGTTTCGACGGTCTTTCCTATCGACACTGGTCCCGCCCCTCGCCGCTTGCGAGACATTCCGGAGAACGAGCCGAGGCTCGACGGGATCGACGCCTTTCTTGACGACGTCTCGCCCCCAATGCCCGATGCGGCCGGCTGGCGACGGCTCGGCGACCATCATCTGCGGCGGGTGAACCTCGGGATTGAATCAGGGTCGGCGGACGTCCGGACCTTGTACGGCAAAACTTGGTCAGATGATGATCTGAAAAATGTCATCATAGCTTTGAAGGATGCGGGGATCATCGTGCGCGTCTTGACCCTGGTCGGCGCGGGCGGCGTCGAACACGCCGACGGTCACGTTTCGGCCACGGCCGATCTGATCAACGCACTCCCGTTAAGCAAGGGCGACCTGGTTTACCTGCTCGACGCCAATGAGCTGGCAACGGTCGATTCAAGCTCGTTGACCGGCCAGCCCTGGCTCGATCAGCAGGCGGCGTTGAAGGAGCGCCTGGCCCCGGTTCGCACGGTACGAGGGGCCAAGGTGGCGCCGTATAGTCTGGAAAAGCAGTGGAATTGAAGCGAAGGAGACGTCACGTTTCGGTTTTATAGGGTTCTGGCAGTCCGATCCGCATGTAAGTCACTGCAAAGTGCTGCGCCAGATGTTCACGATAGGGGGTCTGGATGCGACATACTCGCTTACCCTCGGAGATCAAACGGTCGAGGATGCGGCGGGAGACCGTGTGAAGATCGCGCAGATCGATAATGGACTCGGAGAGCGAGAGTGGTTCATCGGGAGCGGGAAGGAAATACCAGCCGTGGACCTGATGGCGCCGGACGTTGTCGCGGATGAACGAAGGCTTTAAAAGTCCGAGGGCGACTAGGTCTTGTGTTGCATGAACCACGGCGACCAGGACATGGTTGCTCTTTTGTTGCGCAAGGTCGCAGGCCTGGGTCATCACGACCACCCGCACTCGATAGCGGGTCGGCTCCTCTTCAGGATCGTCCAGGCCCTCCCGAGACGGCTCCAGTCGGAAGACCGGGCAATCGTTGATAATATCCCCCTGGGACAGGGGATGATTCGACGGGACAAGTTCGTACACGGATTCGTCCCCGTCGTTACGCTACCGGAGGATTGGAGGGTCGGGAAGCAGTGCCTTGCCTTCGCGAACGCTCACGCGCACCCCCGGACCAGGGAGGGGCAAATCACAAGGCGCGGGTTGCTCGGTCG
>JBDTIR010000446.1:0-9110 GCA_039936275.1 Isosphaeraceae bacterium
ACAGCCGGGCTCCACAATCTGGAGGGAACCGGGCTTCCCCCAGAGAAGAACACGGTCAACCTTTTATATATAAATTAATATAAAAGTTACCGATAGACCACCTTTGTTAAAATCTTAAAGGTCATTGCTCGTTCAAAATCGTGTTCCGGGTCGTTGCAGCCCGGGGACGGTTGGGATAGCATGCCGGAGGGCTTGTCGTTGGCCGTCGGCCGATTGGCGAGTCGGAGGCGATGGGGACGTTAGGGAGCGAGTACACGGTCGATGGCCACGGCGACCTCGAACGGACCGGGAGAACCACTGGATACCACCGTCCGGCTAGTGACGCCGGAGCGGATCACCTTTCAGTACCCGCTGGCGGGCCCGTTCCGTCGCGCCCTGGCCTATTTGATCGACGTGATGATCTGGACGGCCTTGTTCATCGCCGCGACCCTGGCGCTTGCCTTCGCGTCCCTGGGCACCACCGCCGGCATCGGCCTGATCCTGGTCGCCTACTTCGTGCTTCAGTGGGGCTATGGCGGGTTCTGCGAAGCGGTCTTCAACGGCCAGACGCCCGGCAAGCGGATGCTCGGCTTGCGGGTCGTCTCGGATCAAGGCGTGCCGATTACCGGCGGGCAGGCCGTGCTGCGCAATCTGCTCTGGACGGTGGAATGGGCCGTGCCGTTCGCCTTCTTGCCCGCCCTGGCGAGCATGGTCCTCACCCGCAAGTTTCAGCGTCTGGGCGACCTGGCGGCCGGAACGATGGTCGTGGTCGAGACCAGGCCGCTTCGGGGAGCCTTGAAGCCGGTGAACGAGCCCGCCGTCGCCGCCCTGGTTTCCAGCTTGCCGGGTCGGGTCGATGCCGGTCCTGAACTGGCGAGGGCCCTGTCCGACTACATCGCCCATCGCACCCGGTTCGGCCGCGCCCGCCGCGAGGAAATGGCCGCCTACCTGGCCCGACCCATCCGCGAACGCTATGGTTTGCCGACGAACGCTACAAATGACGCGATCCTCTGCGCTTTGTATCAGCGCGTATTCTTGAGAGAATAAATCCAAAAGGCGCGATCCAAACGGCGAAGATCGCCAAGACGAGATGGCCGTTACGATGTGTCGATCGGTCATTTAATCCATCTTCTCCGAAGTTCCTGGCTTTCAAATCGAGGTGGCAAAGGCATGAAGGTCGTTGATCGTCTGGCACGGCGTGAGGCGACCTGGCGCGAGCTGGATATGCTCTTGCGCCGGATGGAAAACCCGTTGCGCCGCCGTAAGCCCAGAGCCAAGGCCAATCTTGAAAACGCGAAACCGGCCGAGGTGGCCTGGGTCGAAACGTCGGTCGCTCTCGAGCCGCCGAAGTCGCGGGCCGAGGAAGTCATCCGGCTGGGTGAACTCTACCGGGCCGCGTGCGCCGATTTGATGCTGGCCGAGGCGCACGACCTGCCTCGCGAAACGGTGGCCTATCTGCACGCGTTGGTCGCCAGGGCGCACAACGCGGTCTACCGGGCGCAGGGGTTCCGGTTCGGCCGATGGGCTGGCGAATTGCTGGAATCGGTGCCGCGAAGGCTTCGCGCCGACCCGACCTTGCGGGTCTCGGCCCTGGTCTTTTACGGCGCCTTTCTCGTCTTCGCCCTCTTGGCGGCCGGCCGCCCGGAGTTTGCCGAGACGATCGTCGGCGAGGCAACCCTGGAATCGTTCGAACAGATGTATCAGCAATCGCCGTCGAGCGGAGGGCGGAATGACGCCGCGATGGCCGGTTTCTACATCCAGCACAACGCCGGCATCGGCCTGCAATGCTTCGCATGGGGCCTGACCTTCGGCCTGGTCACCCTGTATACCTTGTTCTCCAACGCTCTGATGATCGGGGTCGTCTTCGGCTACATGGCGCGCACGCCTTACGCGGTGAATTTCTATACATTCGTCACGGCGCATGCACCGTTTGAACTGACGGCGATCGTCTTCTCGGGCGCGGCGGGCCTTCGCTTGGGCTGGGGCCTGATCCAGACCAAGGGGTTGACCCGCCTGGCCTCGCTGCGTCGCGAGGCAATCGGTGCCTTGCCGACAGTTGGAGCGGCGGTCTTCCTGTTCATCTTGGCCGCCTTTCTCGAAGGGTTCGTCTCGGCCTCGGCACTGCCTTACGCCGTGAAGGCGACGATCGCAGGAGTCAGCGCCGCGCTCTTACTGGCGTACCTGCTGCTGGGAGGGCGCGGGCCGTCCCGGTTCGCGGAATCAAGGCCCCTTGCCAACCCAAGGCCGCAATCCGACATTGACGTGAGGAGGGGGTCCGTTGGCGCTTGACCGGACCTTGATCCAGATCCGCGAGCGGTCGTTTCTGGAATTGCTCGACCTGGCCCTGGTGGTCTTGCGGGATCGCCCCTGGGCCCTGGGGAAGACGGCGGCCCTGGGAATCGCCCCCTGGGCAGCATTGTACGCAGGCTTGGCGGCCTGGCCGGAGTTTCCGGCGTTCTTGTTGCTGGCGCTGGTGATGCTGGCGAGCCCTTGGGCGACCGCCCCCTTGACGGTGGTGCTCGGCGGTCTGATGTTCGGCGACCGCCCGCCGCCGAAGCGGATCGCGTCGACCTTGCTCCGCGCCTTGCCGGCGTTGATGCTCTATCAAGGGCTCTTGCGCGCGGTGTTTGTCTTGATTCCGATCCTGATTCCGATCATCCTATCGCGCTATGCCTTTTTGAACGAGGTGATCTTGCTGGAGCGGAACAAGGTGGACGAGCGCGCTCGGCAGTCGGTGGACCGGCGTTGTGGTGCGCTCTGCGGTGATCGAGGCAGCGAATTGTTCGGGCACTGGCTGATCCAGGTCGGATTCGGCATCCTGTTCGTACTCGCCTTTCGGTGGGCGGCCAGCGCCGTCGTCGATGCCCTGGTCGACAAATGGACCTGGGATCAATCCAGCCTGGACGAGCCCGGGTCCTGGATGGCAGATCGGTTTCTCTGGTTCGTCGACCTGCGGGCATGGGCGACACAACTGGCCATCTGGATCACGGTCGCGTTCTTCGGCGTCGCACGGTTCTTGAGCTACATCGACCAGCGGATTCGCCTGGAAGGCTGGGAGGTTGAACTCCGCCTGCGAGCGGCCGGGGCCGCCCTGGAGGACGCGAACCGATGGTGATCGCCTTCGCCTGGACCTTGATGATGGTGACCTCGACGCCCGGACCAAATCCAGGTGTCGAAGTGCGCTCGGCCCTGTCCAAAGGAAATTACCCCTGGTACGACGCCAAGGCCGACGCCGTGAAAACCGTCAAGCCGCCGCCCTCGTCGAACAAGCCGAAACCCGGCAAACCCAACCTACCGACCATGGCCGATACGATCGTTTTCATCATCATGGTCGTGGGCCTCGCCATCATCGTCCTCCTCCTGGCCTGGGCCTGGGCCCGCTACCGGCCAGACCCCGAGACCTTGCTCTTGAAATCAAGGTCGGTGGGTCTTGAGCAACGAACCACCACCTTGCCGACGGGCCTTCAGGTCGACCTGACCGACCCGCTCGGTGAAGCCCGACGCTTACGCGACCTGGGCGACCTTGCCGGTGCGATTACTTGCTTGTTTGTTCATCAGCTTCTCACGCTCGACCGTCTCGGCCAGATTCGCCTGGCCCCCGGCAAGACCGCCAGGCAACTCGTCCGATCGGTGAGCGACCCCCTCGCCCGGCGCTGGGTCGAGCCAACCTCGCGACTCTTCGAGGCCGTTTATTACGGGCACATCGTCCCCACAATCGCCGCGTTCGATGCCGCCTGGGCCGACGCCGAAGCCCTGGAACACTGGGCCAGCGCGGGGGTCAAGCCATGAGGACGTATGGGTTCCTATTTGTTAGCATGTTAGTCATTTCTGGTTGCGGCGAAGGTATTGATGCAACCTACGGCCGCGCGCGGGACCAGAGCGTCAACGGCACCGGCGCGCTTGCCCATCTCTTCCGCGCCCGAGGCGACGAGGTCCGCGTGACCGTGCGGCTCAACGACGAGGTGGCGGCCTGGTCTGACACGATCGTGCGGTTCGCCCCCTATTCCGGCCTGATCGACCGTCGAGAGGCCGAGTGGTATGACGACTGGCTTGCCGAAGACCCCGACCGCCGCTTGATCTTCGTGGTTCGTGACTATGACGCCGAGTCGGAATACTGGTCGGCCATGCTCGCCCGTTTGCCCAAAACCGCCGACAAGGAACTCCGAGAACGCGCCGAGCGTCGCCGCGACGCCACCAAGGATTGGGCCGATCGCTCCGTCGATATCGCCCGCAACCCCGTATTCTCTGGCGAATGGTTCGAGTTGACCAAAGGAGCGGCGTCTCCCAAACTCTGCAAGCGGCTCAAAGGCCCCTGGGCCAGCGGGCTCAACCCGAAAACCTCCACCCTGACCAGGCACAGGGCGATCAAGCCCGATCCGAAATCCCGCATCTTGCTCACAGGGGACGGCGAGGCGCTCGTGGTCGAGCAACCGAACTATGATGCCGACGTTCCTCAAATTCTGATCGTGGCCAACGGCTCGTTCCTGCTCAACCTCCCCCTGGTCAACCGTGCGCGTCGCCCCCTGGCTGGGAAGGTCGTGGACTGGTCGGGATCGGCCACTCGGCAGGTGGCGTTCGTCGAGTCAAGGTCGCCGACTGACCCGGCCGGTGAACGTTCCCCTTCGGTCTTTTCACTGCTCTGGATCGAACCCTTCGGCTGGATCGCGGCGCACCTGGGCGCGTTCGGCCTGCTAACCGCCCTGGTCGCGGCGGCCAGACTCGGCCGCGCCCGTCCCGAACCTCCGGCAGGCGCCGACCGTCCCGCCGCGCACGCCGAGGCGCTCGGCGACCTCCTGGCCCGCTCCCGAGACGCCGACGCCGCCCGTACCCATCTCGACGCCTACCGGCGCTGGCGACACGCCTCGTCCGGCCCCGCGCCGCCGAGACGGGGAGGGATGACCTGACCCACGATATTCCTGGCGATCTGATCACGAACCACACATCCATCTGAGCGATCAACACGGAAGGAATATAAAAAATCACGATGTCGATCACGTTCACATGCCACCAGTGCGGTCGGGTCTATGAGGTAGACGAAACCTTGGCCGGCAAGCACGTCAAGTGCAAGCAGCCGGAATGCGCCGCCCTCTTGCAGATCCCCGCGCCTGATCCCGAGCCTGTCCTGTCGTACGCCCCCGAAGAACCTGAGCCGATCCCGCCGCCTGAGCCGGTCCAGCGCGTTGACGTCGCGCCCCGGGGGCCCGTGGCCGACTGGTCGAGACGGGTGATTGATGAAATCAACAAGGTTTATGTCGGTCAAAACGACTTGGTACGAGGCGTCCTGATCGCGCTGTTGGCCGAAGGGCACGTCTTGATCGAGAGCGTACCAGGCCTGGGGAAGACGCTCCTGGTGCGCACCCTGGGCCGCGTGCTCGGCTGCGCCTTCAACCGGATTCAGTTCACTCCTGATCTGATGCCGTCCGACGTCACCGGCTCGCCGATCTTCGACGAAAGAATCCAGGATTTCCGGTTCCGCCCCGGCCCCGTCTTCACCCAGCTCTTACTGGCCGATGAAATCAACCGGGCCCCCGCCAAGACCCACTCGGCCTTACTGGAAATTATGCAAGAAATCCATGTCACGGTCGATGGCGTGACACATGAGATTGAACGGCCGTTTCTGGTGATGGCGACCCAAAACCCGATCGAGTCCGAAGGAACGTATAACTTGCCTGAGGCGCAGCTTGATCGGTTCCTGTTCAAGCTCTTCGCCGACTATCCCAGCGCCATTGAGGAGACGGAAATCCTCCGCCTGCACACCAAAGGGCTCGGCCCCGAGGCGATCCTGATCAAATCGGTCCAGACCGTCACCGGCCCCGCCGAAGTTCTGGACGCCCAGCGCCATTGCGGGACCGTCTTGGTTGACGACCGAATTTTGAACTACATCGCAGCCCTGGTTCGCCGCACTCGCGAATGGCCCTCGTTCACCCTGGGTGCCTCGCCACGTGCCGGCGTGGCCATCCTCCGAAGCGCCCGCGCCGCCGCCGCTCTAGAAGGCCGCTCGTTCGTGGTGCCCGACGACGTTCAGGAAGTCGCTCTCCCCGCGCTCCGCCACCGCGTCATCCTCACCCCCGAGGCCGAAGTCGAAGGCCGACGGCCCGACGACCTCCTGACCGAGCTGATCCGGTCTGTGGAAGTTCCGCGCCGATAGTGGGCAGTGAAGAGTGGAGAGCGGAACATGGTACTGATGATTAACTTCTGCGATACCAATGATTCGCACCATCACCTTATTGGGACTTCCGATCTTTACCGCCTACTCCAAACCCTATCCACGTCCTACTCCAAACACGTCTCTCTACAAACTGCCCACTGCCCACTGCCCACTTGCTTTCTGCCTCCTTCGAATACGGGAGTCCTTCATGATCTGGCCCGGCCGCACCCTGGCGATGGCCGCGTTGGTTCCCGCCCTGATGTCACTCTCGCTCTTGACGCCAAGATCGGAGCCGTTGCGGCTGCCGCTTTTGGTACTCGATGCGCTGGTGGCCCTGGCGGCCCTGGGCGACCTGTGTACCTTGATCGGCGCGGGTCGGTTGCGGGCGAGGCGGACCTGCGGACGGATCGCCTCGTTGAATGAGGCCCAGTCGATCGAGCTGGCGATCGAAAACCCAGGGTCGGTCCGACGCCGCTTGCATGTCAAGGACGACGTGCCCGAGACGTTCGACGCCGACCCCGAGGAATTCCTGGTCAGCGTTCCCCCTCAAGGGGTGACGATTATCGAGTACCGGGCGACTCCGAAACGACGGGGGTCGTATGCGTTTCGCGGGGTTTATGCGTTGGTGTCGAGCCGGTTGGGGCTCTGGCGGCGATCGGTGCGGATGCCTTGCGAGACCGGCGTGCGAGTTTATCCGGACGTCCGGCAGATCGCCCGCTATACCCTCCTGGCCAGGCGCGACAAGTTGAGCGTGCTGGGCGTGCGGCGATCAAGACAACTTGGAAGTGATAATGAATTTGAGCGATTGCGTGATTATGTCATTGGCGACGAACCGCGTCACATGGACTGGCGGGCCACAGCCCGCAGGCGGAAACTGACCGTCCGCGCCCATCAAGCCAACCAGAGCCAGCGCGTCGTTTTTTTGATCGACTGCGGGCGGATGATGGCCGGAGACGTCGGCGGCGGGCTCTCGCCGCTCGATCACGCTTTCAACGCAATGCTCTTATTAGCACACGTCGCCTTGATCCGGGGCGATCAGGTTGGCCTCTTGGTTTACGCGGACCGCATCCGGGCCTATGTGCCGTCGGCCTCCGGGCCTGGCCGGATCAATCGCCTGGTCCACGCGGTCCATAACATATTTCCGGAACTGGTCGAGTCGCGCCACGATCGCGCCTTTGTCGAACTCGAACGTCGCAGTCGCAAGCGGTCGTTGGTGGTGCTCATGACCAACATCTTTGACGACGTCGGCGCCGACCAGTTGCTCGGCCATCTGGGCAACCTGACCGGGCGTCATCTCCCTTTGGGGGTCTTCCTTCGAGACCGCGACTTATTTACCCTGGCGGACGACGCCCTCGACGCCGGCCCCGGCTTTTACCGAGGGGCCGCCGCCGCCGCGATGCTCAACTGGCGTGAGCGCGTCTTGCTCGGCCTCCGAGGTCGAGGGGCCTTGACCCTCGATGTCTTCCCCGAAGAGCTGACGGCCCCATTGGTCAACCGCTATCTAGAGATCAAAGCCAGACATCTGTTGTAATCTTGGTGTTGCCAGGGGGAATGTCGAGAAACTGGTTTGTAACCGTTCACGGGGTTAGCCTCTGGCATTTGGGATGTCGAACGGTTATCACGATTGGATGAACCGCGTGCCGCCACTTCCTCAGGACCTCTGGGACAAGACACCGCACGACGTGCGCCAGGCGATCCTCGCGCTGGTGCTGGTCCTCGAGCAGCGGATCGCGGCACTTGAAGCCAGGCTGGGCCAGAACTCGTCGAACTCCTCACGACCTCCATCCTCCGATGGCCCTCAGATCAAGCGTGGCGTCCCTCGCCAGCCCAGCCAACGACCGCGTGGCGGCCAGAAGGGGCACCCCAAACACCAACAGGTCATCCTCCCGCCCGACGAAATCATCGACCACAAGCCGAGCCGGTGCGGACGCTGTGACACCCCCTTGGCCGGCGACGATCCTGAACCGGTCATCGATCAGGTGATCGAACTGCCGGTCAAGTTGCGGCATGTGATCCATCATCGTCGCCACTCGCTGATCTGTCCTCATTGTCAGGCCCTCACGACGGTCGCCCAGACGCCCGAGACGGCTTGCGGATTCGGCCCCCGACTTCAAGCGGTCACGGCCTATCTCAGCGGCGTCGGCCGCCTGGGCAAACGCCCGATCCGCCAACTCTTCGCCGACATCCACGGCATCCCGATCTCGCTGGGAAGCATCAGTAATCTCGAAGCCCGAACCGCACGGGCCTTGGATTCGATTCACGACGAGGCGATCAACCACACCCGGGGTCTCGACGCCAACGTCGATGAAACTGGCTGGAAACAAGGCGTGAAGAAAGCCTGGCTCTGGGTCGCGGTCACCCGTCTGGTGACTGTCTTCCTGATCCGTGGACATCGCAATCGGGCCGCGTTCAACGATCTGGTCGGACCGACGCCCGGTGTGCTGACGACCGATCGGTATGCGGTTTACACGCATCTTGCCGAGACAAAGCGTCAGGTCTGTTGGGCCCACCTCCGCCGCGATTTCCAGGCGATGATCGATCGCCAGGACCAGGGCTCGGAATTCGGTGAGGGCCTGCTCGATCATGCCGACATTCTCGCTCGGGAATGGTTGAAAGTGCGCGACGGCACCCGCACGCGTCGCTGGTTTGGGCGTGCGATCCTACCCTGGCTGCGCGCCGAGGTTCACCAGCTGCTTGATTCAGGAGCGCGGTGCGCTGGCGTCAAGACCGCGAAAGTTTGTCGCGAGTTGCTGTCGCTCGAGACGAGTCTCTGGACGTTCGCCGAGCGTTCTGGCGTGGAGCCGACCAATAACGCGGCGGAGCGTGCAGTGCGTCACGCGGTCTGTTGGCGTAAGACAAGCTACGGAACCGACAGCGAGGGCGGCAGTCGGTTCGTCGAGCGGATTTTGACGGTGGTGTCCAGTTGCCGCTCGCAGGGTCGCGAGGTGCTGGAATTTCTCACGCAAGCCATCACCGCTCATCA
>JBDTIR010000447.1:0-3233 GCA_039936275.1 Isosphaeraceae bacterium
CGTCGGGAACGTCCTGGTCGCGTTCGGGATTGGCGACGACGGCGGGCATCGGCGGCACCTCGACGACCATGGGGACCGGCCTGGATTCGGGCGCGGGTTCAACGGCCATCGACCGGTTTGGCGGCTCGGCCAGTAATGCCTGGACGGTTGGCGTCGGGGGCTCAACAAGGGGCCGGACTCGCGCGGGCCGCTCGATCTCGGCGACCCGGGCCAAACTCTCAGGAGGGTGGGCGATCACGCCGAACGGGCCGCGACGGACCCCGGGATCGACCACGTCCAGATCGGCTTCAAGGGTTGGGGCGAAAGCGGCCGAGGGATCGTTGCGGGCCAGGGCGGCAAGCAAGTTGGTCTCGGCCCAGACCGGTTCGTCATCGGCAACCGAGTCAGCCTCTCGGGGGCCCGAGGGTCCATCGGACCACTCGTCGAAGCCTCGGATCGGGTCGCGGCCGGTCAGGGTTCGGGTCGGCTGAAGGTAGACGTCGAAGGCCCCGTAGAGGTTGCCCCTGCCGAGCCAGTCGAGCCGGTCGGGGTCGTCGGTGGCGACCAGGATCGGACGGCCCGTGCCGGTTGAAGAGACGACCGAGTCGTCGATCCGGACCACGGCGGGCGTGCGCACGAAGCGGACAACCGGCCCGTCGCCGGCCATGATGCTGACATGGCGCAGACCGAGCCGGGCGAGTCCGGCGTTGAGACTCGATTCCTGGTCGAACGAGACGGCCGGGCCGCCTGGACCGAAGGTGGTGTCAACCACTTCGACGGCCACCGGCCCTCGCGCCTGGATGCCGGTCTGGCCGCCGTCGAAGTGACTGGCGACGACCCTGGTCGGCGCGGGGCGGTCCTCAAGGTCGGCCCCGGGATGAGCACGCAGGTGCAAGGCCGCCACCCGACCGCCGACCGTGGGTGGACCGATGCGTCGGAAGAGACAGCGGCGGACGGTCAGGTCTGCGTCCTCAGCGAAGACCGCGGCGAGCGACCCCTCGCGGTCTCCGGGGTCCAGGGCGAACTCCAGACCTTCCAGCACGACCCGGCCCCCAACGACGCGAACCAAAGCCGCGTCGGCTCCGTCGACCGCGTCCGAGTCTCTGGCCACCCGCAAGATCGGCCGCACGCCCGCCGAGGCCCGCAAGGTCAGGTCGCGTCCGGCCATCCTGTCGGCGTCCTTCCGATCGATCGCCGTGGGCCGAAGGTCAAACGGGCCGTCGTCGCCGAGGGTCACGATCGACCCCGAAGGGGCCGAAGCCAGAACCGCCGACAGGTCGTCGCCGGCCCGCAGAGTGAAGTCGCGCGCCGGCGTCGGAACGGCCTCCACGGCTCCGGCCTCAGCCACCACGCGCGGCGTTGACTCGATCGGATCAACATGCCGGGGCTCGTCGGCGACGTCCGGGACCGCCGGAGCCACCCGAGGCGGTGGCGGCGGAGCGATCGCCTCGATCAACGGAGTCGCGACCGTGATCTCGCTGGTCGGTTGGCCCCACCAGACCAGGGCCAGAACCACCAGGGCCAAGGTAAGGGTCGGTACCGCCCAGACCAGGTGTCGATCCCAACTGACCTGGCTGTCGCCCGCCATCCAGATCAAGCCCTCGGGACTGACCGACCGCAAACCTAACGCCCCGGCGACTGTCAGAAGGTCGCGAGCCAGTTGCTCAGGAGTCTGATAGCGGCGGTCGCGGTCCTTGGCCATCAGCTTCAACAGGATCGCCGCCAGATCCGCCGGCACCCCGGGGTTCAAGATCCGCACGTCGGGCGCGGGCTCTTCCTGGTGCTGGATCAGCTTCTGAAGCACCGTGCCGTCGGGAAACGGCGGACGGCCCGTCAGCATGTGAAACAGCGTACACCCTAACGAATAAAGATCACTACGCACATCGACGTTGCGAGGGTCGCGGGCCTGCTCAGGACTGATGTAGTCAAAGGTGCCCAGGGTCATGCCGCTCTGGGTCAGGCCGTCATCGACCCCGCCGCCGCGCTCAAACTGGCGGGCCAGGCCCATGTCGACCAGTTTGGCCCGCCCTTGCGGAGTGATGATGATGTTCGAGGGCTTGATGTCGCGATGTACCACCCCGCGCTCCGCGGCATGGACCAGGGCGTTGGCAATCTGCAACGTATAATTGATCGCCTCCCCCACCGGCAAGGGGCCCTGCTCGGCAACCCGCAAACGCACGTTCGTCCCTTCGATGTACTCGAAGGCGATGTAGTGATACTGGCCGTCGTGGCCAATCGTGAACACGCGGGCGATGTTCTCGTGGTCGAGCCTGGCCGCGGCGCGGGCCTCCTGATAGAACCGCTGAACCGTCTCGGCGTCGTACCCTTGCTCCGGCGGCAAAATCTTGAGCGCGACCCGGCGATCAAGCCGGATGTCGAGAGCCCGGTAGACGGCCCCCATACCTCCCGCGCCGATCACTTCCTCCAGCGAGAAAGTGTCGATCTGATCACCTGACCCGGGCAAGGGCAACGCCCCCCCTTTGCGCCTGGTGACCGACGAACCCGTGCCGACGCTGCCAGCCGAGTTCCCGGAGCGCACCGTGGGCGGATCGGTATCAAGGCCCTCGGCCGTTGAGGCCGCCAACGGCCGCCAAGAGCCCGTGCCCTCGGGCCGCTCCCCACGATTCATGCGTTCGGAATCGAACATCAGCCGACTCTCCGGGCTTGGGCTCCGAACGGATCCCGATCGCACACTCCATTGCAAATCAACGATACGGCAAGAGGTGCAGTTTGCGCGAAGTGAATGCAAGCGCAGCAGTCCTTACCGAACTATAAGAGCTGACTGCCCCGTTGTCAATAACCAAGGGATCGGAATTCATGCGTGCGTGGGTGCCTGAAGCGTATCCAAGAGGGCCGTACACTCTTCAAGAATTGAGAATCCAGACCTTGCAATCCTCCTGCGCCGAACGAATTGTCATGGACCCTTTGTACACCCGACCCCGTGAAAGATGGGAGCCTCGATTGCTTGCAATGACTCGCTCTTCAGCAGTCGCTATCAGACCTCCCAGATCATCCGGTGTGAAGGTTTTCAGCGTAACCAACCAGCCATTTTGGCAGTCGCGATGGCGTCACGTCTCACTCACAGAAGCCGATTCCTCGCTTACGCGTCGGGTTTCGAATCCCGACGCGTGAGAAGCCGATTCCTCGCTTACGCGTCGGGTTTCGAATCCCGACGCGTGAGAAGCCGATTCCTCGCTCACGCGTCGGGTTTCGAATCCCGACGCGTGAGCAACGAGCACCTTCCTTCGGGAATT
>JBDTIR010000448.1:0-14891 GCA_039936275.1 Isosphaeraceae bacterium
CGGCGCGGTCGGCCTGGTCGTTGATCTGGGCGCGGATCATGAATTGGCAGTAATCAAGCCGAGCGGCGGCGTCGGCGACCTGTTCGAGCAGCCAGCTTTGACGATCGTTGTCGGGATGGTAGGCGTCGATCAGCATTTTGTTGTGTTTGGCGACGGCGTCGACCAGATGGGGCGGAACGAGGCCATGCTCGCTGCGCATGCCGTGAGTCAATGAGTTCATCCGGGAGGCCAGCTTGCCGGCCAGAGTGGTCGGGCCTGTAGATTTCTGGGCGTTGCGCTGGTTGGCCAGACGTCGGGCTTCACTGGTGGGCATGGATGATGCTCCGTTGTTGGCCGCTGAGTCGAGGGAGAAGTCGATTGACACTCAAACCAAAGGGGTCGGCATCGTCGCCGAATAGTTTCTCTGGCTTTCCTCTACACCATCTCCCGGGACGGAGTGACTTATCACTCTTTCCGAAAAATTAAAAATGGTTTCGAGTGAGGGCCGCCGAATCGTCCCGGGTCTCGGAGTCCCGACTCTCTCAACGGTGGTTCGCCGAATTCCAGGATTTTGGTTGCCTACGCCTGGAAATCTCGGGACAATCTGAGCAGCGGGTGGGATTATGCGACGATCCGGTCGTGTTTTTTCACGAATTTTTGTTCGTCTACAACTGGTTAGGCGGCCGTCATGCCTTCACGAATAGACACATCGCTATCTCCAGATGAGCGCAACGTCTTGTCTCTCTACTCCAACCCGAAACGATCCGGCATCGGTCGAGCGGTCCGGCTCTCAATCCAATACGCACTCGGGAGCGGCATCTTCGTCGCGATCTGTCTTCTGGAGCACGAGCCGCTCTGGGTGTTACCGGTTTATGGCCTCTTCGTGCTCGTCCTGGTCGTTCGACTATTCGCCGCCCGGAAAATCTCAGGGGTTATGCCCGGGATTATCGCTAAATACGAGGCAAGAATCGCGGAACTTGAGGGGTCGTCCGCCTAACCTCGCGGCGGGGTGGTACTGGCGGGTGATGAGTGCTAATATCTGGGTACCACTGGCTCTGCCAGTGCTCCGGAATGGTTAGGCACTGGGCAGAGCCAGTGGCACACGAAGACCGACCGGCGGGTTAATGTTCGGTCTGGAGCAGGTCGGGGGTTTTGATGTGTTCGGGGCGGACGCCGAGGCCGACGAGGCGGGCGGGGAAGCGGCGGAGGTAGGGCCAGCGGCGGAGGAGTTTGAGGACGAGGGGGAGTTTGGGGCGGATTTGGCTGGCGAGAACGCGGCCGAGGATGCGGTTCTGAATGACGACCTGCATGCGCTGGGTGAGGCGGGTGGGGAGTGATCGTCGGCGCTGAACCTTGCGGAGGTCGGCGGGCGTGACGGCGTTGTTCCGGAGCGGCTCGGCCAGGAGGTTGGCCGTGGCAATGGCGTCCTGGATCGCCAGGTTGATTCCGACCCCGCCGACGGGGGACATGGCGTGGGCCGAGTCGCCAATGCAGAGCAGGCCGGGGCGGGACCACTGGCGGAGGCGATCGACTTTGACGGTCAGGAGCTTGATGTCGTCCCAGGTGCGAAGTTCATCGACGCGGTCGCGAACGAACGGGGCGGCCTCGGCGATCCGGGCGCGAAAGGCGTCCAGGCCGCGCTGGCGGATCGCGTCAATGCCCCCTTTGGCGATCACGTAGCCGCACTGCCAGTAGTCTCCTCGATCAATCATGATCAGGATCTGGCCGTGGTCGAACCGGCCGAGGGGCTGACTCGGGTCGCCGCCTTGGCGAGAGAGCCGCATCCAGAGCACGTCAATCGGCGCACCCAGGTCATCAACAGCGAGCTTGGCGCGGTCTCGGACGGTCGAATGTCGGCCGTCGGCGGCGACGGTCAAGGGGGCTCGAACTTCGAGAGGACCGTCGGGAGTTGTGGCCCGCACGCCGACGATCCGGCCTTGGTTTTCGATGAGGTCAACGACCTCGGCCTGCATTTTCAGGTGGAACGTAGGATAACGCTGGGCCTTGCTGACGAGGAAGTCAAGAAAGTCCCACTGAGGCATGAGCACAATGAACGGACAATGAACCGGCAGGTGTGTGAAGTCGGCGATGGTGACCGCGACGTCGCTGATGTATCCGGTGAGCTGGCGGGCTTCTTGATGGGGTCGTTTGAGGAAGTCGTCCAGGAGGCCAAGTTCATGCAAGGCTTCCAGGGTCGAGGGGTGAACGGTATCGCCTCGGAAGTCTCGGAGGAAGTCAGCGTGTTTTTCGAGCACGAGCACATCGACGCCGGCTCTTGCCAGGAGGAACCCGAGCATCATTCCAGCAGGACCGCCGCCGGTGATGCAACACTGAGTCTGGAGGTACTGTGGAGGCTGATCGTCTGGCATGGTCATCATTGTCGACAGGTTGTTCCGGTTCAGCACGACCAAAGGAGAATTGCAACGTCTGGCTGTAGGGCGACCGTCTCGGCCGCATTTTTAAACCAATCGCGGCCGAGACGGCCGCCCTACAGCGTTTGACTCGGATTTCAAAGGATCAAGAGATCGTCTTACCAAGGTTCTTCCATCATGTCGACGACCTGCCTGGCGAGCTTCTCCATTCCTTTGAGGTAGCCAAGTTGCGCGGTTTCGCCAAGCTCGGGGTAAAACGGGGTGCTTTCGACGACGGGGACAGGCTGAAGGTCGCGTTTTTTCTCGAACGAGAGGCGGTTGTCGGTCCATTTGACCGTCGCCATGATGGTCCCCTGGATCTGGCGAGGGAGGTTGTTCGGGCTCTCGACCATCGCGTTCTTGTCCACAAAGGTGATCGTTCCGGAGAGGGTTGAGTCAGCCTCTTCGGGAGTGCCGACGACCCGGAAGGGGGTCCGTCTGCGGATCTCGTCCTGGACCATCCGAGTGAGTTGAAAGTTGAGGTCGCGGCGGAAGGATTGCGAGTGGAAGACCGGCACGTAAACCGTCTTGATGTCGTCGCGAAACGGAGCGCGGAGCGTGTAGCCGCAACCCAACAACGGCAGGGCGAGCAGCATCGGCAGCATCAGGACGATCGCTCGTCGGCTTGATTTGAACGAACGCGGGTCCCGCATCAATCCGCTCCTCATATCCGCGAGGCGAACCGGGCTAAAAACGCGGTCCCAAAGGTCTGGTTCATCGGCGTCCGGTCCGACCTGCGCGGCCTTTGGTCTTTGACGGCCGCACAGATCAGCAAGGCATTGATTAAGGTCCGGTGGGCATCGCGGCCCCGGACATGCCGCCGAGGGGCGAGCCGCCGACGCTGGAACTGGCCGAGCCCATGCCGCCGGCATAGGGATCGGCGGCCCCTGGCTGGGTCATGATCTTGCTGGGGAGCACTTCCTTGCGCGGCATCTTGGCGAGCTGAGCCATCTCGATCTTGGCTTTTTTGGCCCATTCGCTCTTGGGCCAGCGCTGGAGGATCTCACCGAAGGAATATTCGGCCGCGCCGACGTAGCCGGTTTTGCGCCAGAATTCGCCTTCGTGGAACGAGCGTTCGGCCTGCTGGTCCTTGATCAGGGCGAGGGTGTTGTAGAGTGCGTCGTTGGTTTCGGCCCGCCGTTCGGTGGTGGTGGCCATGGTCAGTTTGATGGTTTCCCTCGCCTCGTCGAGCCCCCCTCCGTCGTACTCGGGGCCAAGGTAGTTCTTCATCTTGGCATTAATGCTGGAGAGTTGGGCGCGTTGATAGAAGGGGCTCTTGGGATTGTTCTGGATCAACTGGTCGTAGTAGACCGCGGCCTCGTCATAGTTCTCATGTTCATAGTGATAATCGGCGATCCGCATGACGGCGTCGTCTTCCAGGGGGCCGGTCGGGTCGTTATGGCGGACGTGTTCGAGGATCGCGAGGGCGTGGCTACTGCGATCGACCAGGGGGTACCGACCACTGAAGCGTTCTTTCCAGTCCTCTGTGCGAGGATCTGGGGATTTGGCATCGGTCTTGGCAACGGTCTTGGCGACGACCGCGCCTTTGGGGTCGGCCTCGGCCTGATTCGTGTCTTTGCCTTTGTCTTTGGAGTCAGGCTTTGTAGGGGGCTGGACCGAGTCGAGCCAGTCGGTGGCGATGTCGAACTCGCGAGCGACGAGCTTTTCGAGATACTGGGTGCCGGGGTAGTCAGCGTGGAGCAATTCGAAGGAGTCGTGGGCACCGACGTAGTTCCCGCGCTGAAAGCGGGTCTCGGCCATGTAATATTGGGATTTTTCGCCCCAGGGGTTGCCTTTGTGTTTCTTGGCGATTTTGGCGTAGGCGGCTTCGGCCTCGGGGAGCTTGCCTTGCTGGAAGAGGGCGTCGGCGGCTCGAAGTTCGGCCTCGGCTTCGGGGTTGGAGACGGTCCTGGGTTTGGACCAACCGTCAGAGCCGCCGACCAGGGTGGACCCGGGCTTGTCGTCTGGTCCGGCCGACTTGGGAGCCTGCGGGGTCAGCCAACGAGACAGGAGCCCTTTGCTGTTGCCGAGTTCGTCTTTCGTGAGTTTTTTGGCGATCGAGCCGTCGTGGGCCATCTGCCAGCGGGCAAAGGTGCCGGTGCCCCCCTGACAGCCTGCCGTCGCCAGCAGGGCCGCCAGTACGGCCAAAGGGGGCCGGAGTCGCGGTCGAGGGTGGGCGTTCGCCATCGGGACGGGCTCCGACAAGGACAATCCGATGTCAAACTGCCGGCGGGCCGAGGGGTTCGGTTCCCGGAATCCGGCATCGGCCTTCCTTGGCCATCGGAGAGACGAGATCATTCGATCATTCTAAAGATAGGACAGCATTCGCGGTCGTCTTCCCATCAGGTGACTGACGACCGCACTGACGGTAGCGCGAACGGGTGCCAATACGTTTGGGCGGGCGTCCAGGGTCCGCCAGCCGCCTCCAGGTTCAGCCAGAACGCCCATGACCTGAAGGGTTTGGCCTGAGAGGGTCGCCACATGAGGTTGCCCGGGTCGGCAAGCGGGACAGAGCACGCCGCCGGTCGCCAGTCCAAAGGCGACCGCGTCGCCGGTCGCATCCACGACGTCACCGCAATGCACGCACGCCTCCAGGGCCGGCATGTGGCCCAATTCCCGCAAGCAGGCCAGTTCGAACCGCAGCAATCGCAGAGGGCGCAAGGACGAATCGCCCAGGTGCCGCAAGGTGATCACCGCCGCGTCGAAGAGCCTGGGGTGCGGGTCGTGATGGTCAGTCAGGTCGTGAAGCAGTTCGGCAATGTAATAGCCGGAATACAAGGCCGCAAGATCGCGGCGACAGGATGCGAAGCGTTCCACCAAGACCGCCTCGGTCAAGAGGTCGAGTGCCTCGGACGCTTTGTGCAGCACGACAATATCGCAAATACTCAGCAGGTCAAGCCCAGCCTGGAACGGCGACTTCAGACGCCTTGCCCCTTTGGCCAGAGCCGAGACCTTGCCGAGGTCGCGCGTAAACAAGGTAAGCACCCGGCTCGTCTCGAAGACGTCCACCGCGCGAATGACCAGCCCCGAGGTACGAACCGCGGCCAAAGGTTGAGTCCCTTTTTGGGGTACGACACTGAGCCAAGAGCGTCGACAGGTTCCCACCCCGATGGCTCATGGCTCGGCATTCGTGACGTTGATTATTTGTTGTCCGCGTTTTCCTCGGGCGCGGCCTGCCCCTGGATTTTTTTGGCGCGGGGTTTGCGCCGCTTCTTTGGGGTCGTTTTGGGAAGAGGCGGACTGGGCGGTATCTGAGCATCCTCAAGAAACTCGGCGGATTGCTCAAGATGAGCCACGAGCAAGCTCAAAAAATGGAGCCGGGTCCCCTGGGTTTCCAGCAGCTCGTTGAAGGCGTATCCGGAGTCGGTCAGGTCGTCGGACTGATCGAGAATTTCATCGGCGAGTGACTCGACCATCTGGTCACGACCGTGTTGAAGGACCTCGACAGCGGCGCGGTATTTGTTCAATCCTGTAGGCATTGGATGTTATCCTCTTGATCGAGTCAATGGAAACGGGGCCGCCGCGCGAAGGGACCGGCGTGTGGGCTTCGGGGCCTCCAAGGCCCAGTGCTCGGCCATCCAGGAGGTCAGCCTCACGTCGAGCCAACGGTGGACTCCTTGCCAGGGTTCACGGCAGAGGTAGCCGAGATGTCCACCTCCTGGGATCAATTCCAGTGCCAATTGCGGCGGAAATTCGATGGCACGGAACGGTTCCGGGGGGATAAACGGGTCGTCCTCGGCGTGAACGACCAGACCGGGGACCTTGATTTGAGGCACCAAGGGGCCGGCGCTGGCCTGCTGATAGTATTCGGCAGCGCTAGCGAAGCCGTTCCGGGGGGCGGTGTAGGCTTCATCGAACTCCTGGACCGTTTTGACCTGAGAGAGGTCGATCGGTCCCAGGTCGGGGAAGGCGGCGTGGAGTTTGCGGATTTCCTCGCGAAGCATCTTCACGAAGTGGCGGTCGTAGACCCGGTTCTCTGACTGCTGGATATGTCGGCAGCACGCCCCCAGATCGAGCGGAGGGTTGGCCGCCAAGACACAATCAAGCCCCGCAAGCGGAACACTGGCGGCCTCGGCGGCGAGCTTGAGGACGAGATTGCCCCCAAGCGAGAACCCAACCAGGCCGATCGGCGACCCCGGGGCGCGCTCGGCCAGCCAATCGACGACGGCGCGCAGGTCTTCAGTTCGGCCGCCGTGGTAAATCCCCCTGGCGAGGCCGAAGCCCGAACCCGCCCCCCTCAGGTTCATCCTCACAGCACGAATTCCCAGGCGGACCAGCCGAGACGCCACCCGTGCCACATACGCAGCCTTGGCGTTGCCGGCCAGGCCGTGAACCAGCAAGGCCAACGGCTCCCCGGCGGTCCAGCCCTCCGGCACCGAATCCACCACGCTCAGCCGGTCGCCGTCGTCTAGATCAATCACATGCATTGACGAACGAAGACGTACGGGCGTCGAGGGTAAAAAGCGGCCGGCGATCGTCTGCACGTGACCATTGCGAAACCAAGGGTGAGCCTCAAACAGCGGCACGGCGACGGTGAGGGACATTGATTTCGGTTCCTCTCCGATGGGGTGATCGTCTAGTGCGTCCCTTTTTGTACATTATACCAGCCGATCGGCAATCGACGAGGGGTGAAGTCCCCCCATTCCGCCCTCGCGAATTCCGCGCCAGGCTGATCTGTCACGAGTCTTCCTCTCGTCAAATACCGCCGTCTCGACGAGCTGTGACCCTCTTCATCAGACCGGTTCTCACACCGATCTCGCCTGGCATGGCATGTGCTCTCGAATGGTCAACCGTCAGCGCCGGTGTTCGGCGTTCCGGAAAAATCGGCGCCGCGGCCGACTGGGATTTTCCAGGCAATTCATGCTACCCTGTTTTTCCCTCTCCCCCAGGGAAGATCCACAAACACGCACGCAACGGCGGAGCGAGGAGCGAGTCGATTCATGGCCGATATCGTCTTGATCAATCCACGGTTCGAGGTCTCGTTCTGGGGCATGGAGCACGCCTTGCCTCTGATGGGCAAACGGGCGAACCTACCCGTCGCCTGCCTGCCGCTCCTGGCGGCCCTGACACCTTCGGAACACACCGTCACGCTCATGGATGAGAACGTCGAGGCGATCAACTATGAGCGTTGCGCCCGGGCCGACATCGTCGGCATCACGGGCATGAGCGTCCAGCGATTTCGGATGAAGGAAATTCTCGCCGAACTGAAGCGGCGCGGCTGTTTCACGATTGTCGGCGGCCCCCTGGTCACGGTCATAGAAGATTACTTCAACGGCCTGGCCGACGTCATCTTCATCGGCGAGGCCGAAGACACCTGGCCCCGGTTCCTGACCGAATGGAAGCAGGGGTTGCACCAGTACCGATATGAACAAATCGAAAAATCAGACATGAGTCTGGTGCCGACCCCTCGGTTCGACCTGCTCAAGAGTCGGCATTACGCCTTCGGAAGCGTGCAGTTCTCGCGCGGTTGCCCGTTTCAGTGCGAGTTTTGCGATATCATCGTTACCTTCGGCCGGCGACCGAGGATCAAGACCTCACCGCAAATTCTCGCCGAACTGGACGCCGTGACCGCCACTGGAATGAGGATCGTCTTCGTCGTGGACGACAACCTGATCGGCAACAAGAAGGCGATCAAGGAAGTGCTCCGCGACGTCGCCGCCTGGCAGCGCAGCAAGGGTTATCCCTTGACCCTGTTCACCGAGGCGTCGATTGACTTGGCCGACGACCCTGAGTTGCTCGAGCTCATGGTTGAAGCAAACATGGTCGCCGTGTTCATCGGCATTGAGAGCCCTGACGAAGCTTCCTTGCGCGAGACCAAGAAGTTCCAGAACGTCCGGGCTGGAGGGACCCTCTTGGAGAAGGTCCACCGGGTTCAGGACGCCGGCATCGAGGTCTGGTGCGGGATGATCATGGGGTTCGACAACGACGACGAAACCATCTTCGACCGCCAGATCGAGTTCGTCCAGCAGGCGAAGATTGCTTACTCAATGAGCGGCATGCTCACGGCGATCCCCAAGACGCCGCTGCACGCTCGACTGGCCGCGGAAGGCCGGCTCGACCCGGCCGACGTCCCCGAGTTCGGCACCAACGTCATCCCCTTGAAGATGAGCCGCGAAGCCCTCCGCGACGGGTTTATTCAGGTCATGAACGGCCTCTACGAGCCGGAGCCTTATTTCGAGCGGCTTGACGGTCTGTTCATTGACAAAAGGCTCGACGTCGGCCGGGGGCGCTCGCAATGGTGGAAGTCGCACCCCTGGGCGCGGTTCAAGGCTGAAACGGTCTGGCTGGTTCAGTCCATCGCCCTGTTCCTCCGCCTGATGCAAGGGGTCCCCGAGAAAGACCTCCGGCGCGCCTACCGCAAGCACCTCTGGAAGTTCGTCAAGTTCCGCCAGAACCCCGGCACGGTCTTCCTCTACGTCTTGCACCTGTCGATGCATTATCATGCGTACACCCTGGCCAATCAGATGACCAGCGGCAAGACGGCGATCGTCAATTCATATTGACGAGACGATTTGCCGAGGTTGACGGGCCTGACGCCGTGAGCGATACTTGATCTCAAGGGGGCGAGATCACAATGGATGAATCAATGCGCCTGGATCGACTGGCCAGAGAGATCGAAGCGCGCCTCAAGGAACTCCAGAGGCGCCATCTCTTCACGGCCGACGTCGTTGAGAAACGGCGGTTGAAGTCTGAGGTTGAAGACCTTCAGGCGCAGCTCTTCGAAGAGAGGAAGCGGCTGGGGACGCTCTCACGTCCTCTCGCCGTGCAACTCTACGTTCTCTCGCTCGCCGCTTTCCCGATTCCAGGCCGTGAACTCCAGTCCCCTCAGCGACCAGAGCGCGGAGGAACAGGAACACACCTTCGCCCGGTTGGCAAAGTCGATCGAAACGAGTCTCGGCGTCGTGAAGACCTGACCGTCTCTTCATCAGGTTGAGCGGGTTGACAATTTGAAGGCGTACGAGGGATACTGTCTTCAACTGATTGGGGAGAGGACGATGGACGATCGAATTGAGTTGGAACATTCGATCGCGTTGGCGAGCGAACGCCTCATTCAGTTGAAACGGCGAGGATTGCTTGAGTCCGACCCGATTTCCAGGGCTCAACTGAATCGAGACACCGAGACGCTGCAACGGGAGTTGTTTGGGTATAAGAGGCGCCTTGACGCGCTTGTAAACCCGCCCCCGATGCATGAATTGGATTGGCCTGGATTCGGCCTGGAGCCACTAGACGGCCCGAAAGTCTGCATCAGCGCCAGCGACCGGGATCGTTCGTGGGTCGATCGGCTTCAACGCCACTTGGAGCCGATCGTCTCACGGGTTATGACGTTCGACTACTGGGACAAGGTTTATTTCACTTCCGACTCACAGCGGCGGGACATGTTCGATAGGGTTCTCGCCTTCGCGGCGGTGGTCGTGCCGTTGGTGACTGTGGATTATCTAGCGTCCCGGTTCGTGGTTGACGAGATGCTGCCGATGCTCATGGAACGAGCACGGCGGGGCGACCTGCTGATCCTGCCGGTCATTGTCGGTCCGAGTCGGTTTGAACGGACCCCTTTGGCGCGGTTTCCGGCCGCGAACTCCCCATCGAGTCCTCTGACCGGCAAGAGCAAAATGGAACAGGAGGCAGTCCTCGCCAACGTGGCGAGGTCGGTCGCGCGCTATCTTGGCGCCTCGACCGTCGGCCTTGAGGGACGGAGCGTCCTCTAATGCCGACGGGCCAGCCTCAAGACACGCCAGAGTCGGTTCCCGTCCGGACGAAGGTCTTCATCAGTTACAGCCATAGTGACCGTAAATATCTGGATCGGCTGCTTGTTCATCTGAGTCCTCTGGTCGAAACCGGCCAGGCTGACGTCTGGGCCGATACGAGGCTCCAGCCGGGGACGGCTTGGCTGAAGGAAATTTGCAACGCCCTGGCCGAGACGAAGGTCGCCATTTTGCTCGTGAGCATCGACTTCCTTGCCTCCCGGTTTATCGCCAACGAGGAGTTGCCCCCCTTGCTCAAGGCCGCCGAGCAAGAGGGCGTCCTGATCCTGCCGGTGATCGTCGGTCAGTGCCGGGAGCGGTTTCTTCGTACTCCTTCGCTGGCGCAATACCAGGCGATCAACGACCCGGCGCAGCCACTCTCGAAACTTAAGGGCGAGCAGCGCGACTTCGTCTGGGACCGCCTGATCGCCCGTGTCGAAGACTATCTCTACGGGTCTGGTTGACCGGAACATCCGGCTGGTTCCGTCTTCGAAAGCGGCGACCAGCAATCAGGACCAAGACCAACGACCCCAAAACGGATTGTGAAAGAGCCAACCTGATGCCAATCGTCGAGGCCAAGGGCCTGACCAAAACCTACCGCGTCGTGCAAAAAAAAGAAGGACTGCTCGGCTCCCTGCGCAGCCTCTACCATCGCGAGTCGAAACAAGTCCGCGCCGTCGAAGAGATTTCCTTCTCGATCGAGCCTGGAGAAATGGTCGCATTTCTCGGCCCCAACGGCGCGGGGAAAACGACAACCTTGAAAATGCTCTCAGGGCTGATCTACCCGACCAAAGGGACCGCCCAGGTGCTCGGGTTCGCCCCTTGGCAGCGCGACGACGCCTTCAGGCGCCGGTTCGCACTGGTCATGGGTCAGAAAAACCAACTTTGGTGGGACCTGCCCGCCGCCGACAGCTTCCAGCTTCACAAGGAAATCTACTCAATCCCCACTGCGCAGTTTAACCAGACCCTCGGCGAATTGACCGAAATGCTCGACGTCGGCCGGCTCACTCGCCAGGCGGTCCGGGAACTCTCCCTGGGCGAGCGAATGAAAATGGAACTGATCGCCGCCCTGCTCCACCAGCCCAGCCTGCTCTTGCTCGACGAGCCAACGATCGGCCTGGACGTGATCGCGCAAGTCACCATCCAAGAATGTTTGAAGGAATACCACGACCGGCGAGGCGTGACCATGATCCTCACCAGCCACTATATGCGCGACGTCGAGGCTCTGTGCAAACGAGTGCTGGTCATCACTCAGGGGACCTTAGTTTATGATGGCGATTTGGGACACCTGACCGATCAATTCGGCGACGCCAAGCTGGTTAAACTTGAGTTCGCTGGCGGAGTGACCCCCGACGACCTTGAACGGTTCGGCGAAGTGACCCGCCGCGAAGGGCCGTCGGCCGACCTCAAGGTTGATCGGGATCGCGTGGCCGAAGTCCTGGGCGCAATCCTCGACCAATACACCGTGATCGATCTCAGCGTGCAAGACCCCCCCCTGGAACAGGTCATCGCCCGCGTTTTCGAGGAGGGACGCGCCAGCCATGACGCCGCCTGATACCGCCGTCGCTCACAATCTCGGGTCGATCGAGGCCCCTCCGACCGACCCCATCCCTCGCCTCCGTCCGATCGGGCCGGTCGCCATCACCCGCAAATACTCCAAGGTCTTCCGCGCCTCGCTGGTCGAGCGCATGACCTACCGGGGCGACTTCATCCTGGGAACCTTCCTGCGGTTCCTGCCGATGCTGACCACCATCCTGCTCTGGCAGGCGATCTACCACGGATCAGGCGAGAAATCACTCTCGGGCTTTTCTTACAATGAGATGATCTCTTATTTACTGCTTGTGAATATCAGCCGGATGTTTTCGAGTATGCCGGGCCTTGCCAGTGGGATCGCCCGCGAAATTCGCGACGGCACGCTCAAGAAGTACCTGCTTCAGCCCCTGGACATGATCGGCTATCTCGTATCGTACCGCGCCGCGCACAAGGTGAGTTACATCACCGCGTCGGCCCTGCCGTACGCCCTCTTGTTCTTCATCTGCCGGGGATTCTTCGCAGGCAACGTACCGACCGATCCGCTCACCTGGCTGGCCTACGCGGCGTCATTAATCATGGCGTTCATGGTCGGCTTCTTCTTCGAGGCAAGCGTGGGCATGGTCGGGTTCTGGTTCCTGGAAGTGACCTCCTTGCTTTATATCGTGATGACCTTGAACTTTTTCATCTCCGGCCACATGCTGCCGCTCGACCTTTTAGGGCAACCCTGGGCGGGAATCCTCAAGGCCCTGCCGTTCCAGTACATGGCCTACTTTCCCGCGGTCGTCTTTCTCCGCAAGGTGACGGGTCAGGAACTCTTGATCGGGCTATTGGTCGAGTTCTGCTGGGTGATCTTCTTCATCCTCCTGTCTCGGACCCTCTACCGCAGGGGCTTGCGACGCTACAGCGCCTTCGGAGGGTGAGTATTTGAAGACGGTCGTTCACAAAGAAAGAAGGGACAACGATGGCGACGAACCCGACTCTCAGCGAGATCGAGATCAACAGACCAGACGCCTCGGCGCTTTGCGACGCCGACGGGCCGATTCCGACGTTCCCGCCCCGCGCCCTTGATGAGCAAGGTCGGTTGATCCCGATCTCGCCAGAAGAGCGCAAGGCCCGATCCGAGGCGGCCATCCGGGCGCTCCGAGCCATCGAACTTCTGCCCGACGACGACCCGCCCGGCTCGACGGAGGAACTGTTTCGCAGCCTCGACGCGAACCGTCCAGAGGGTGCAAAGCAATTCGAGGGGATGTATTGACCGATGCGCCGCATCGTTCTGCTGGATACCGGACCGACCGGACTCGCCGTCTGTCCTCGCGAAGTCAAGGGCGTGGCGGCTTGCCTAACCTGGCTCGCGGGCGTCGAGGCGACTGGGGTCGAAGTCCTGATTCCCACCATCGTTGATTACGAGGTCCGGCGCGAACTACTCAGGATCAACGCCGAGAAAAAGCTTCATCGTCTGGACGCACTGATCGCACGATTCGGAACCGCGGATATCTCCGCAGCCGCCTTCTTGCGAGCTTCGGAATTGTGGGCAATCGTCCGACGCGCAGGCAAGCCCACAGCGGACCCCAAGGCCCTGGACGCGGACACCATCATTGCCGGCGCCGCAGCCACGATCGGCACGCCCAGGGATGAGGTCATCATCGCGACGAATAACACCAACCACTTTCGCCGGTTTCCCGGCATTGACGCCAGGGAATGGACAACGATCAACCGTTGAGCCGCCCGCCTAATCAATGAATCACGGCATATCAATGACAGTTCCCAATATACCTGGCCACATAAATTCAAATATTAATTAATTCAAGAAGATGGGGCACTTCTTGCCCTCCATTTCCAGGCGAGACGGAACGAGGTTAGCCCCGTATGAGATATCTTCGGATGATTGGCGCGTTGTCCAGGTATTCGTTGTCGCGAGAGATGGCGTTTCGAGGGAACTTCCTGGTCAAGATCTCGGTCGAGGTGATCTGGCTGGGCATCTTGCTCGCCTTCTATCGCGTCATTTTCGCCAAGACCTCGATGATCGCCGGCTGGTCCGAGGCGCAGTATCTGTTCTTCGTCGGTTGCTTCTTCGCCTTGAACGGGGTGATCGAGACCATCTTCCTGGACAACTGCAACGAATTCGCCGAGTTGGTCCGCACCGGCGACCTGGATTTCTTGCTCTTGAAACCCATTGATGAGCAATTTCTCATTACCTGTCGCCGGATCGACTGGGGCACCGCGCCCAACGTCGTGATGGGTGCGGGTGTAATGGTGATGTCGCTGATGATGATGGGTTGGCAGTTTGACCCGCTCCGCGTGGCCGCTTTCCTGGCGATGTTCGTCTGCGGAACGATGATCGCCTACAGCTTCATGCTGGTCTTAACCTCGTTCTCGGTCTGGATGGTGCGCAATCAGAGCCTGATGGAGATGTGGTGGCTCTTTTCCAGCCTGGCCCGCTACCCCAAAGAGATCTTCCTGGGGACCTGGGCCGAGCCGATCGGCCGATTCTTCACCTACATCTTGCCGATCCTCCTGGTCGTGAACGTCCCCGCCGCCGCAATGGTCCGGCCTTGGGGTCCCGGCCTGATCAGCTTCACCCTAGCGGCCACCGCGTTCTCCGTCATCGGCAGCCGACTCTTTTTCCGACACGCCCTGCGGTCATATCGGAGCGCGAGCAGTTGAAGACCTCTGGATCGATTATTCAGGCGAACAACGGCACGAGCGGGCTGCCGGTGTTAATCCGCATGGGGCGGCCGAGGGGGTCGAGGACTTCGGAGGCGGGGTCGATCCCGAGGGCGTGGAAGATGGTGGCCCCGATGTCGTCGGGGCTGACCGGGTCGCGGGTCGGGTAGGCGGCCCAGCGGTCGGATGCGCCGTAAACCTGGCCGCCTTGGATGCCGCCGCCGGCAAGGACGGCCGGGTAACAGCGGGGCCAGTGTTCGCGGCCGTTGTTGGCCGGGTTGATCCTGGGGGTGCGGCCGAACTCGCCGGCCCAGACGACAAGCGTCTCGTCGAGCAAGCCACGATCGGACAGGTCGTCGAGCAAGGCAGAGAACCCTTGATCGGCCGGGGGCATCAGGCGGTTCTTGAGCTGGTTGAAGTTGTCGCTGTGGGTGTCCCAGAAGTTCTGGTGGTCGTCGTGCCAGTTGACCGTGACCAAGTGAACCCCAGCCTCGATCAGGCGGCGGGCCATCAAGAGGCATTGACCGTGAATATGCCGGCCGTAACGGTCGCGGACCTTGGG
>JBDTIR010000449.1:0-7920 GCA_039936275.1 Isosphaeraceae bacterium
TTATTAGATGTGTGCGACCACGGTCGCAGAGAATAGGCAAAATTTGCGGATTGCCACGTTCACATAATAAATAGCGATTTGACCAATTGCAAGAAATTTTTCTTCAAAATCTCCAAAATTGAGTCGGTGTATTAGGCAGAGTTAATGTTAAAATTGAACGGGAAACTGGAAATGGGGCCATTGCTAATTGTTTTCAATGATTAGGGAGATGGAAAGAATTCGAGCGGTGCTCGTTCAACGGGTCGCCGGTATTCAGACGTCGCGGAGATTCATTCGACTTTTTAAACAATAACAATTTACATCCTAATAAGTGCCACGGGTCGTCTTCAATCCGTGCGAACCTGCTGATCCCGGTCCAGGGTCAACACGGGTCTGGAAGATGGAACGCCGCGGTGCCCTAACCCCGACCACCCGCCACTGGAACGCCAGTCGGTCCTTCAACCGTTGGATCTCAGCCAACAAAGGGACGGATAACCGCTTCGGCCTCGGGCGCGAGGTTCGACAATGGTTGTGCGGTGAAGTCGAATGACATCCCACTGGGATCGCCGAGATTCGTCCGCCGGAAATGACCTTTGCTGCGAAAAGTCTGAGGGTCAAGGGTGTGAACGGTGACCTGAAGGTTAGCCAGTTTCCCCAGGTTCACCCCGCAACGTATCTCCTCAAGCCTTTGCTTCGGTCGTACCGATAAGGATCGAGGGAGAGAACGCCCCTTTGGTTTGGGGGCGGTTCGGGGCCTTTGAGCGGCAAGGGAGGCCGATACGGATGGAGCGTCGCGCTTCCAAAGGCTCGGGGGGTCGGAAGCCTGGCTTGGGAGCGGAACTCCTGGTCGTGGCTCTGGTGGTCGCTTGCCTGGGAGGCGCCCTGGTCCTGGTCGTGGCGACTCATCGCCGGCAGGCCACGCGCAGGACGCCCCCAGCCGTCGTCAATCGGCCGATCGCTCCCGAGCCAACGAGGCCGGAACCGGTCCCCGTCGCACCTCCAGCACCTCCAGCGCCTCCAGCGCCTCCAGCACCTCCAGCACCTCCAGCACCTGCGGCCTTGCCTGCGGAAGATCCAACCCCAAAAGCTCTGGCGAGCTTGGCGGCGCTTGAGGCGGAGCAGACGCAGGCGGCCGAACAGGCGGACAGGCGGATCGAGGCGATCGAGCAGGCGAGGGCTTCGGCCAAGGAGCGGGCGGCTCGATGGCGGAGGCGTGAGTCCTTGGGCAGGGCTCAGGTCGAGACGCTTGACGTCGAGGCCCATCGCCTGGAGGCCGAGGCCGAAGCCCTGGCCTTTGAACGTGACGCCCTGATCGAGGAACGCGACGCCACCAAGGCTGACCTGGAACGGGCCAAACTCCGCGCCGGGGCCCCGAACAGCTTCGCCTTGGTGCCTTACAAAGGGGCCAACGGCACCTGGCGGCGGCCGATCGCCATTGATTGCAGGGACGGCGAGGCGACGCTCTTGCCCCAAGGCCCGACCTATTCCTCGCTGGACCTCTCCGACCGGCTCGGGCTCCGGTCCAGCCCCCTGGTCGCGGCCGTTGCGATGGCCATGGTGAAGGCCCAGCGCCTGCCCTCGCCCGACGGCGCGCCGGTGGTCCCTTACGTCCTCTTCGTGATCCGCCCCGACGGCGTGCGGACTTACTATGAAGCCAGGGGGCAACTCGAACGCCTCGGGATCGCCTTCGGCTATGAACTGGCTGACGCGGCTTGGGAGATCGAGGTTGTTGAGGACGACCCGCCCCCCTCCTGGACGGCCGGCAATCTGCGCCGAAGGTCGTCCGGCGACCTTCAAGGGCCAGGCTCCACAAGTCGAGATCCCACCGACCGCAACGTCTGGCGTGAGCGACCTCCAGGGGCCGAGGGCCTTGGGCGTGGCGGGCCTCTTGCTGGCGGCGACCGCTCAAGCGGGCGGCCCTCGGGCGCTGGGCTCGGCAGCTTCGGAGTGCCTGATTCCTACGTCCTCGTCGAACCGCCCGCCAACGGCGAAGGCGGCACTGGCTCATCGAGGCGACGTCCAGGGCTTCCCAGCCTGGAGCCGACGCCCCCATTCCAGCCGAATCCAGGAGGAGACGCCACCCCGACCACGTCTAATTCCGGGTCGTTCGCTGGAGCGGGCGGGACAAGCAAGTCATCATCAGCGAATGGGGGAACTGGATCGTCACGAACGGATCAGGAGGGCGGCCCCGGAACGACCGATCTGGGCAATGGGTTCGGATCGTCCCCGACCCCCAACGCCGGTCTCGAGAACCGCGAGGCCGGGGACGCCGGAACCGGCGAGGGAACGTCTTCGCCCTTCCGCACGAATTCCTCGGCTCTGGAAGGTCTCACGACTGAGCATGGATCAGGATCAGGATCAGGATCAAGCGAAGTCTCTCCGCTTGAACCCTTCGCCAGTCGTCCGCCTCACACAGGCCCCCAGCCCGGGGGAGACGCGCCCTTGACACCGTTCGAGGCGGGTGAGTTGGGGGCCGAAGGTTCCAACGGCGGGACTGGGGTTTCGAACCGTGGGCAAAGTGGACGGCTGGCCGTTCGTCGAGGCGGTGGCCCTGGAGGGAGTCCAGGAGGCCGTGACCAGGCGGGATCGACCGCCTCGGGAAGCCCATCGAGCCCGCCCTTGATCGGATCTCCCGGCCAGGCGTTGGGCCGTCAGGCGGGCCTTTCACGCGGTTCGGCTTCGGGCGGTGGCGGAGGCGGCGGTGGAGGCGATGGAGCGGGACAAGGAGCGTCGCTTCCTTCAGGCCTGTACGTGAGCAATCGCCCCGACCTCCCGCTCGATCTGGTCGTGGCCTGCGGGCCTGCCGGGTTGACGATCCATCCTGGAGGCTATCGGTTGAGCACCGCGGCCCTGGAAGAAAAAGACCGGCGGCTGGTACGGACCCTCAGAGCGATCGTCAGCTCCCGACAGCGAGCCGAGCCCAAGATGACCGTCCGGCCCGAGGTCCGATTTTTGGTCGAACCCGGGGGGCAATCCACCTACTGGACGGCCCGCGAGCAGACGATCCTGGCGGGCCTGGGCTGGCCGGTCTCGCTCAAGGTGGCCGATTCGGAACCCTTGCGAGTCTTTTCCGGGGAGACGCGCTGATGAGCCACTCATCGCCGGTCCCACGCAGGACCGATTCATACCTTGGGGTCGTGGCCAACCTGGGCGCGGTCTTGCTGACCTTGGCGGCCGTGGGCCTGTTCGGCCTGAACCGATCCGCCCCGAAGCCCGGGACGGTCGTGCTGGCCCCGACCTCCGCCACGACCCTGCCAAGCCTGATCCCGAGCCCTGTCCCGAGCCCGAGCCCTGTCCTGATCCCGAGCCCTGTCCCGGTCCCAACACCTCCCCCTGCTCCACCGACGCTCGACCTGGCGGCAGTTGCCAGGGCCGAGGCGGCGGTCGCATCGGCAAAGCGCAACCGGCTCCGAGCCGAGGACGGCGTGGCCGAGGCCGAGGCAGGCTTGAAGGCGGCCACGATTGACGAGGCCAGGGCCCAGTCATCCGCGCGTTCCCTGGCCAACCGGGTCCGTTACCCCGGGGCTCGGATTCAATCAGCAACGACCCGGGGCGGCCTGGCCCGCGCCGAGATCGCTCGGATCAAGGCCGAACTTGCCGCGCTGGACGGTTCGCCCAAGCCCCACGCCAAGCCGTTGATTGATCAGAGCCCGGTCGCCCGTACTGCCGAGGGGGACGAGTTCCACTTCGAGATCAGGCAAGACCGGATCGCGTTCATCGACCTGGAGCGACTGCTCGACCGGGTCAAGACCGACGCCAGGATGCGGCTTCGCCTGGGTGACGGCGTCCGGCCGATTGATTCGGTCGTCGGGCCTGTGGGCGCGTTCGCGATCCGGTATCAGATGGGGCCGACCCAGGTCGGCTCGTTCTCGGAGCTGATCCGCGAACGGAGCCCGACCTACACCCTGACGGCCTGGGAAATCGTTCCCAACCGCGACCGTCGCGGTGAGAGCTACGAGACGGCCATGTCGCCCGCCTCTGAGTTCTCCCGTGCAGTCAACCGGCTGAACCCGCGCTCGTCCACCATCACCATCTGGGTCTACCCCGACGGCTTCACGCTCTACCGCAAGATCCGCGACCTGCTCCACGACCGCGGCTTCCTCATCGCCGGCCGCCCCTTGCCCGACGGCATGGCGATCCGAGGCAGCCCTTCAGGGTCGATCTCGGCCGGGCAATGAGCACGTCGTGGGTTGGGCAGACAGTCCATATCGAGAAATATGGAATGAGACACTCCCCAAGACCGGCACTCGGTTTCAATTCAACGGAATTCGGATTCGATTGTGGTTAGCGGTCACGACTATATGATCAATTAATACGCATATATGTAATTGACTCCTTGCCGGAGGCGCGTTCGCGGACGCGGATTTGCCAGACGCCGGGGGCGTCGTTCTTGGCAATGGCGAGCGGAATGGTGAGCTGACCTCCGTCCGCGGCGTGAAAGCCGCTGAATTCGGCGATCCGGCCGGAAGGGTCGGTGATCTCAACCTCAACAGGCACCACGGCGGCGATCGCCTTGCCGGCTTGGTCTACGATCTGGACCGAGACGGCGGCCTTGCCGCCGCGAGCGACGGTCTCGGGCGCGTCGAGTTTCAAGCCAGAGATCGGCTCGGCGGTGATGAGGTAGACCCGGCCGTCGCAAGGGCCGAGGTTCACGGGCCATTGGAGCCTGGCCTTGTGAACGCTCGCCGGAACTTCGCGGCTGGCGACGAGATCATAGACGTGGCCGCCCGAGCGGTTCAGCGTCAACTCTCCGGCGCTGGGCACGCCGTTTTCCATGACCAGGCCGTGCTGGCCGACGTAGTCGCCGAATTCGCGATGATCGTTGACCACGAACACATAGTCGCCGCCGTGCGCAGCGCGGAGCCGGGTGACGATCTCGGGATTGGTACTGTCCGTGGCCCGAATATATTTTGCTGCATCGAGCGCGGTCCGGAGCGTTGCCGCGCTGGCGAGGACGGCGGTTTTGTTCGCATCGGCCTTGCCTGCGCGGGGGATCGTGGCCAGAACGATGTCCGGTTTGATCGCAGGCGCGAGGTGGTCGTCGCCGATAATCAGGCCGCCGCGTTTCTGGAAGGCTTGGATGCGTTTGGCCACGCCTTCCGGCAAGACGTCGCAATCGGCGAGCACGAGCACCTTGAAGTCATCAAGACCGCGCTGAATCACTTGCGCTTCGTAGATCACTTCCGGCTGGAGCTGCGCGTGCAGCAGGGTACGATAGGCCGCGTCGCCGGAATATCCGTAGCTTCCACGTCTCGCGAACATCTGCGCAGTGAAGCTGTCGAGAACGGCCACATCGCTTTGATGGTCGCCGACCCGCAGCAAGGTTGGGCCGAGCGGTTCGAGCACCTCGCGATGGAGCCTGCGGAATTCCTCCTTGGTGTCGGGATGCGTGTAGCGGTAGCCGCCGGTGCTGTCGGTCGGCACGAGCGCCTGCCAGCCGTGATACATGAGTCCGCTCACCGGTCTCGCGAGCTTGGTCCAGAACGATTCGCGCAGGTGCATCGGCGAGATCGTGATGTAAGCGGCGTCGGGATCATGATCGTCGAACGGAGATCCGATCTGCGCGGCACCGGTCTTTTTCGGAGCGGTCTGGGTCCGATACCAGAAGAGTTGGGTCATCTTCATCGCGCGAGGGGGTTTCGGCGCGTTCGCGGCCATCGCGAACACCTCGTCGGTGAAGTAGCCGATCCGCAAGGGGTCTGGATTGGTGTAGGTCCACTGGCTGAGCACATCGACATCGCCGCCGCTGCCGCCGATGCTCGCCGCTCGGATCGACGGGTCAAACCAGGTCCACACGTCGTCGCGGCCTGTGGAGTGGATTCCTTTGTGGGTCGCGGTATGGAGCCCGTTCCAGCCGTCGCCCAACGTCCAGAACCACTGGTAGTATTTCCGAATCGGATGGTCGTCGGGGATCACGCGATCAGCGGGGAAGTTTTTCAGTTTCCCCCATTCAACGCCGTTCTTGATCATCACTTCCGCAGGAATATCCGCGCCGGAGAACTTGCGGTATGCGTCGCGATCGAATTGGGAAAAGCTCACCTGAGAGCTGTCGCGCACCTCGGTATTAATCAAGGTCGCCTGCCAGGCGGGGAAGTCACGATAGGTTTGCGCGACACTCGCGCCGACGTTGAAGCAAAACTCGGCGAGGCCGGGCAAGGCCGCGTTCGCGTCAGGGCGAGCGGCGTTGGGCTTCCCTTCGCGGTTGACGCGCTGGAGATCGCTTCGTTCCTTGAGCCAGTGGCCTGGAGAGAGCGCGAAGGCGATGCCGAACCCTTTGCCCAGGGCGAGGTCGAGCATCGTCTTGGTGGTCGCGATTCGCTCCTCATTGCCGGGGGGGACGGGCTTCTTCGCGGCCCAGATCGCGCCATAATCCGCGGCGCCGCCCAGGCAGTGGGTGAATCCGAGGTCGATCAGGCGAGGCAGTTCCTCGGTCACGCTTTCTGGCGAACTCAAACCCCACATTGTGACCGGCATCCTCACCAAGGGCCTGGGCGCGATCACGATCTCAGTTGACTCAACGCTCGTGTAGGGCGTCGGACCTGGTCGGTCCAGATGCGCCTGAATCCGGTAGGTATCCGGGCGCATTGAGGTATCGAGCGGGTACATGAACGTGTGCGACGAACCCGTCGCGATTTCCGGCACGTCATAGGATTGCGCGCCGAGCCCCTCGACCAGGACGCGGAGTTTGAGGCCCTTGGCCGGGGTCTTGGTCAGGTTGCGCACGATCACGCTCACTGGTTGTGCCTGTTCCATGCGCAGCCAGGTTTTGCGATCCGCCTGAAACTCGACGGCGATCGGCCGAAATTCGAGCACGCCGCTACAGAGGCGCACCTCGTCAATGAAGCCGGGGAACCCCGCGTAATTGCTGCCCACGCGGTCGCCGATCGACAAGGCGTGCGTTCCTGCCACAACCGGCCCGCGCCCCGGTTTGTCAACGCCGCCGAGCGGAGCGCCGTTGCGATAAAACCGCAGCGAGCCCGCACCATTATAAGTGAAGGCGACGTGCTGCCAGTCGTTGCCAGGCTGAAACGGCTCGGAGGAAACCGTCTCCGAAGCGTCGCCGAATCCAAGACTCACCAGCATCCGACGCGCACCCCCTTTGTCGGCGGGGGTCAGCTTCCACTGATAATCAGTGTTCGCGACGTACTTTTTGTCCAGGAGGACCGGGGAGAGGTTCGCGGCCAATTCGGCCTTCGGCTTGATCCACATTTCGGCCGTGAACGCCCCCTTGGGCGAGAGCCAGGGTTTCGCCGCCGCCAGGGCCGCATGGTTCTTGTCTTGCACCGGCCACCCTGGAAAGGATTCGAGCGAGCCGTCGTGCTTGCCCTCGCTCGACGCGACCGCGCCGGACAGCTTCAAGGTCTGCCCGCGTCCCGACGAATCCTCCGTCACCTTGTTCGGCCGGAACTGCCAGTAACCAAGGACATGCGGCCCCTTCGCATCCGTTCCGGTGTAGCCGGCTTGCCAGGTCTCCGCGAGTCGACCGGGTTCGTTGGCGCCAATGACAAGTGTGCTTGCGGCGATCAGAAGACAGATGAAATTCATGGATTCAACTCACCGGAAACAGGAATCTTGAAGGCGAATGTGTCGCCGCTCTCTTCCAACGATCAGGAGGCCACCCCGTTTGGCCGGGGCCGCCTCGCGTCATCCACCATTGCAGCATAGGGGTTTCTCGAAGCCGGTTCCATCGGGTACCGTCCCCTTTCTTTTCCTCGTGGGGTCACGAGCCGGAAACCCACCGATTCACCCCCACGTTACCTGCCAGATTGGCAGTTGGGTTCGCTCGGCGCGTCGGTCTTGGGTTCGCTCGGCGCACCGAGCTTGGGTTCGCTCGGCGCACCGAGCTTGGGTTCGCTCGGCGCGGCGGGCAGAAAGGGGCCTCGCTCACGCGTCGGGTTTCAATGCCGGAAGATAGGGGCCCCTCGCTCACGCTTCCGGGAT
>JBDTIR010000450.1:0-7442 GCA_039936275.1 Isosphaeraceae bacterium
AGCTGTGGGTCCAGCGGTTTTGAACCGAGACGGTCCCACTTGGACCGATCTGGACGGTCGAGGCGGCTAGAATCACGATGGCGACGGTCAACGCCCAGACCGGCCAAAGGCGCGGCCAGTACGAATCGCCGTGTGCTGGGTTGAGCGTGATCACCCGGCCTGGCCAGACGAGCAACCCGATTGAGAGAACCAAGGCCGCCAGGCTGATTCCGATTCCGGTGCGGAGCCCCGCCGGCTGATAGCGGAAGACGACCCGATGCCGCCCCTCCGGCACTAAAACTGCGCGGAAGGCCACGTAGGCGGGATAAATAGGCGCTGGACGGCCGTCGATCGTCGCCGACCAGCCAGGGTCGAAGGTGTCGGCCAGAACCAGGTACGCCGACTTTGTGGAATCGGTCGCCACCTCCACCCGATCCGGCCGTTCATAGGTGATCGAGGCGAGGCCGGAGACCTCGACGTCGCCCGGCAAGGGGTGCGTCGGATCTTCCACGACCAGGCGGCTTCGGGCCTCCCGGCCGAGCTTGACGAGTGCCTCGGCGGCTTCAACCTCCCCCTTGGCGTAGACCGGCCGGCCTATCAATCGCGCCCGGGGTAAGGCCCTTTGGTTGCGGACAATGTACGCCGAGCCGGCCTGCTCCGGGTCGGTTTGAGGTCCGAACATCGCTGGATTGCCCGAGAGCAAATGCGTCACCCCTTCGATCTCAAATCGGACTCCGGCCCGGATGGCCGCCTGGTCGTACCGCACCAGGCGCTTGGACAGGATCGGCGTCGCCCCGGTCGATGACGACAAGCCCCAGGCCGCCGGCAGGCTCCAGGCCAGGGTGTCGCGCGCCGAGAAGAACTCAACCGGCTCCGAGGCATAGCCGGGCTCACCCGCCGAACGGTCGCCGAGCCCGAAAATCCGCACCGTTTCCGGATCGGCCAGCAACCGCCGAACGCTGGCGGGCGGCCGGGTCCAGTAGGTTGGCGAGACCGTTGGCGCGTCTTGCCAGTGAGCGCCCAGTAAGTCCGCCATGATCAAGACCGGCAAGACCGCCGCGAGTTGCTGCCGACGCTTCGCCTGCCCTTGCCTCAACGTGAGCCGGGCCACGGTCAAGGCGATGAGCGCCAGCAAGCCGGTTCGTGCCGACGCGACCGCCAACTCGATGCTCAACCAGTGATACCTGGCCTGGTGATACCGCGACGTCCAGCGCCCGGGCTCGGTCCAGACCGGCGCGTAAACATAGATCAGGATCGGAATCGAGGCCAGAATCATCACCGAGAGGACGACCAAGGCCCCCCGAAGCCGCACCAGGCCCGGCCTTGACAGCCGATCGACCCCCACGGCCGCGAGCGCCGAGACCGCCAGGGCGACCCAGAGATGATACCGGACCGGAATCCGTCCCCGCCCCAGCGCCGGAAATCGATGCATGTAATCAAAGAGAAACGTGTAACGTCCCAGCATGAACAAGCCGCCAACCCCGGCCAAGGCCAGCCAGAACCCCACCCAACGATCGCGATACCCCGCCGCGCCAATCACGGCCAGGGCCAGGGCGATAACGCCAAGGTATGCGTTCATTTCATGATACGGATAGAACCCGTCCATCCAGTCGGTGTCTCGGGCGCGGGTGCCGTAGGCTTCGCGCACGATCAAGGTTGGCAGCAGTTCGGGACTCCAGGAGCCGTAGGTCAGTTCGTCCCGGGTCAGGTTCTCGGCCCTTGGCGAGCGGTCAAGCAGTTCCTTCGATGGTATCCATTGCACCGCCGACAGGGCCCCCGCCAGCAAGACCATGCCGACCGCCGCTCCCAAGGCGAACGACCTCCCCCCCCTGCCCTGATCGGTCGCGGCCCAGTACACGCCGTACAAGCCCAACGCGGTGCCGGTCAGGATCGTGTCTTGCAGGTGCCCGGCGAAGACCTGGCACGCCAGGGCCAAGGCCCCCAGCACCAAGGCGCGGGGTCGCCCCCCTTCCCAGGCGCATTCCAAGGCCCAGAACGCCAGGGGGACGCTTGCCAAGGCGTTAATCATGCTGGTATGAACCAGATGGGCCCAGGTGTATCCGCTCAATCCAAAAATCGCCGCGCCGGTCAAGGCCCCCGACGGCCCGACGTGCCGCCGCAACCAGCCATAGGTTCCCACCCCCGTCAGCCAGACCGAGAGCACCGTGTCCAGGTTAAACGCTCCCCAGACCGGCAACCCTGGAATCAGATAGAGCAATTTCGATGGATGAAAAAAGCCCGCCTGACTCTCACTGAACAAAGGGAGGCCGCAGTACAGGTCAGGCAGCCACGTTGAGAACCGTCCGGCGCGATACTCGCGCGACAGGAACGCGCGATACGGATAATTGATCTCCGTGATGTCAAAGTAAAACAAGGCTCCCCGCAACCGGACGGCGTCCCAGAATGCCAGCACGACCGCGACGGTCCAGGCCGCCAATGCCAAGACGTCGCCCCGCCCCCAACCTGGCTTCGACGGCTCCCAGACCAATGCGCTGGACGTCTTCTCAGTCGCCACGGCCCACCTTAATTATCGAATATTGTGATATGAGAATTTGTATACTGCATTGTCTTACGGCCAGGTCAGAATGGTCAATTGGCTGAGGTCCGCGGGCGTTCGGCCGTCGTCTCGCCAGGCTGCTGTCAGAAACGCGCGCCAGTCCGGCGCAGGTCGGACGACCAGAAGCGTACCCCGGCCAGGTTCCAGGCCGCGCGACCACCCTTTATAGCGGTTCGGATAGATCGGGTACGGCGCCCCGCGCACCCGGCCTCCGGTCAGGAACGAGAGGCGGTAGACGTCCCAGTAATCTCCGAAGACGTGCGTTACTTCGGGATGGTCGTCGAGCCAGGTCAACGCGGGGTCTCGCCCGGGAACCCGAGCCTCGGGACCGACCCAGCCGAACCCCACGTACCAGAGCGCCGAGTCCGCCGTCATCAGGCAAGCGAAACCCAACGCAATCGCCAAGGCAACTCCACGCCGCCATCGCGCCAGCCGCTCCAGGGCCAGACCGAAGCCCAACGACCAAGGGGCGAGCAAGAAGACGAGATATCGGTAATTGTCGGAATTAAAGATGTTCCGGTTAACGATGAACCCGGCCGCGACGGCTGCCGCCGCTGTCAGCAAGGCCCAGCGCACCGCCCTGCCCGCTCGTTCGTCGCTAGAAGTTGGACCCCACGCCAGGGCCAGGATCGCGATTGCGAACAGGGCGAGCGCCGTGGATGTTGTGAACAGGTCCAGCGGACGCCAGGTCCGCCGCCAGGCTGTTGTGCCTCTGGCCCCGACTTGGCTCGGATTCGGATCAGTGCGCAGGCTAGGCAAAACGTGTCCCGCGATCAGCCGGGGCAGACATTCATAAGCGAGTAACCGCGCGTGCCCTTTCAAGACTTCACGATCAAGCAACGGATCGAACTGCGCTTGATAGGCGTCATATGGATCGACGATCCGCCCGACTTCGCGAGGCAATTCGCCCACGACGGCCCCGAGAAGAAAGACCAGCAAGATCAAGATTCGTTTTCTTTGCAGACCCGGGACGGGCCACGCAATAATGATAACCAAAAAGATGATTGCCATTGTGATCAGGAACATCTGATCAAGATAAACCCCCAGACCGCACCAGAGGCCCAGCGCCAGGGCGCGGACGACCCCTCCTCGTGACAGTCCGGAGTGCAGCAAGGTCAACGCGGCAGCGTGCCAGGCGACCGTCAAGAGGTGCCCGCCGGTGAGCCGGCCCGATAGCCAGATGGTGCCGGTTGATGCGAACGCCAACGGGACCAGTCCCCAGATCGCCGCTTTAGGGCCGAACGCGCGCAATGCGAGCAGGAAGGTTGCCAGGACGACCGCTTCATACGCCAGCACGCCGCCGCTGACCAGGGTTTGCGGCGTCGCTCCCCAGACCTTCGCTTGCGGCCAGGCGAGGACCAAGGGGGTGACGCCCATGTGGGGCGTGCCCGGAAAGTGCCAATGCCAGCGCCCTTGCACCGCGTCGATCAAGGTCAGGCCGTCAACGGCAAGGTCGCTGTCCAGGTGCGCCGGGGCGTAGCGGACCAACGGGACGCGGACGAACGCCACCCACACCATTGCCAGGGTCAGCGCGAACCATGCCCATCGGGGACGCTCAATCGGCGTTGCGGAGGCCCTTGGTGTCATGACGTCCCGAACGGGGGCTCCGGATCAAAAGGCAAGCGCTGGGTCGGGTCTTCCACGTAGTCGCCCAGGACCAGACTGCTCATGATCTCGTCCCAGACCGGCTCGAGCTTTGGAGCGTCGTCGGCCCAGAAGTCAAAGGTCAAGAGCGGCTGGATGTTCGACCACCGCGCCACGGCGATTCGTGAGTGCGCCTCGCGCTGTTCATTGGGGTCGATGAACCGGACCTCACGCCAGGCCACGTCCGCCCGAGGCCGCTGAAAGGTGATGATCTCGCCTTGTGAGATCACCCCGCGCTTGTCGTTCTTGGTGATGTCTTCCACCAGAAGTGACAGCGGCAGGCCGCTCCAGTCAATGTCCGGCAGGTAAAAAATTGACATTTCCAGGGTGCAATTGTCGTCTGGCGGCGTGCGGTCGTGAAACTTGATCGACCCTTTCTCCCCTGGGCGGATCAGCCAGGACTCAGGAAAGTCGAACCGCACCGCGCCCCGATCGGCCGCGAAAACGTTGTACCCCGGCTTCGACGACCAGCCGTGGTCCGGCTTCAACTTCAAGGTCTTCTTGACCCACTTCGATTTCTTCGGCTTCGCCATCGGGGTGCGACTCCGGGATTGGAGGGTTCACCATCTTGAGCCGCGAACGACCCGAAGACCGACTCGAAAAATCCAAATGGACCCTCGGTGTCGTTCCTCGCAAATCCTCGCGCCCCCATGCTGAGCCCGAATGAAGATGTTTTCTTGATCGCTGATTCGTTGTTATGATGCTTTTCCGAGTCGGATCAGACAAAGAACTCCGCCACCGGGCACCGAAAGCCGGGTAATTCCGGCAGGTTGTCCAGGGTGTCGGCCTCGGTCAATGTGATCGGAATGGGATCATCGCGCCGATAAATCACCAGAGTACGCCGCTGGGGATAGGCAATCCAGACCATGAAGACGCCGGCGTTGAGGTATTCATGGATCTTGCTTCGAATTTCCGAAGCGCGATTGCCAGGCGAAACCACTTCAACGACCAGATCCGGAACGATGTCCAGGGCTGAATCATCCAGGCGAGATTCGGGCAGGCGTGCCTTGCTGTAAAACATCAGGTCCGCCCCGCGAACCGTATCCGGCCCTCGCTCAGTCACGACCGCCGTGTCGTTACTCAGAACATAGCCGTACCCGGACTCTCTCCCATAAAATTCCAGGCGATACCCGATTTTCATGCAAACCCGCCCGTGCGGATGTTTCGGCGGCGGCACTTCGATCACCTCCCCCCGGACCAGTTCATGGAATCCCTCGCCCAGGTCCATGTCCAGGAACTCCTCGGCAGTAATCAATCTCCTGGTCGTCGTTGCCATCGCGCCCTCCTCGATCCCTTGAGTAAATCCACATGAGTCTGTATGTATTTACACAAAGAACTCCGCCACCGGACACCGAAAGCCGGGCAACTCCGGCAGGTTTTCCAGGGTGTCGGTTGCAGTCAAGACCGTGGGCGTCGGGTCGTCGGGCCGATAGATAGCCAGGGTCCGGCGCACGGGGTGGATCACCCAGACCATCAAGACCCCCGCATCCAGATATTCTTGGACCTTGCCGAGCATTTCTCCGGCACGGTTGCCTGGCGAGAAGACCTCAACCACGAGATCGGGGGCGATGGGAGGCAGACGCCGACCCACTTCGGATCGTGGCCAGCGAGCTTGACTGTAGAACGACACGTCCGCGCCTCGAACCGTGTCCGGTCCGCGTTCAGTTTGCACGGCGGAGTCATTGCAAAGCATATAGCCGTAACCTGTCTGGCGGCCATAGGTCCCCAGAATAATTGCGGTATTTCCGCAGACCAGGCCGTGTTCCGGCATCGCGGGCGGCAATTCGATCACCTCCCCTCGCACCAGTTCAAACGTGCCTTCGCCGAGGTCCATCGCCATGAACTCCTCGGCGGTGATGATCGCTTTGGCCGCTGTTGCCATGTCGAGATCTCCGATGATTCCGGTTGGTTCAGACCGCGCCGGCCATGGCGTCGAGCTGGACGACCGAGCGGTTTTGCTCCTTGGCCAGGTATTCGCGCCCTTTCTTGACCAGAATATGGTCCCAGGGGAGCACCTCGTCAATCGAACGCTCGCGCTGACTGTAAAAGGGGACGTCGATGCCGAGTTCCTCGAAGGTGGTCCACCAGAGCCGGGGCTGGAAGTACTCGGTCCAGGCGTCGAGCCGAGCGCCTCGTCGCCAGACTTCTTCGAGGCCGACGGCCACCCGGCGATCGCCTCGGGTGAGGATGCCTTCGAGCATGCTCCGCTCAATGTCGTGCCCCTTGACCGTCACCGAGCGGAGCTTGACCTGGGAACGAAGATATCTATGTGCCCAATGGAAGTAATCGCGGTCGCGCATGCCGTTCCACTGATACGGCGTGTGCGGCTTGGGGATGAAGTTCGACACGCTGGCGGTGACGTCGGCGTAGCGGCCGGTGACGTCCTTGCCGATCCTCGCGATTCGTTCAGACATCTCAATGATGCCGTCAAGGTCGGCGGGACGCTCGCCGGGCAGGCCGCACATGAAGTAGAGTTTCACCCGCCGCCATCCTCTACGGAAGGCTTCGGCGCAGCCGTCGTAGAGGTCTTGATTGTTGATCGGTTTGCGGATCTGCTGGCGCATGTCGTCGCGGGCCACCTCGGGCGCCAGGGTCAGGCCGGCCCGTCGACCTTCCTGCAGCAAGGCGGGAATTTTCTTGAGCATCTCGGTGATTCGCAGGCTCGGCAATGAGATCGCCACGCCCAGGGGGGTGAAGACCTCGCTCATCCGCGTCACCAGTTCCTCGAACTTCGGGTAATCGCTCGTGGATAGAGACAAGAGGCTGATCTCATCGTAGCCCGTGTTGCGATAGCTCTCCAACGCGGCGTTGACGATCGTCTCGACGCTGCGAAACCGCATCGGGCGCTTGATGACCGTGCTCTGGCAGAACCGGCATTGCCAGGGGCAGCCGCGCATGATCTCGATGGCGATCCGCTCGTGCGCCGTCTCGATGAACGGCACGATCGGCCTGGTCGGCAAGGGGGAACCGTCAAGGTCCTGGATCACGCAGGCCTTGATGGTTTCCGGCACGTCGTCGCGCAGCCTGCGGATCTCGATCTGGGCGCCGTCCTCGCCATAAATCGGTTGATAAAACCGAGGGACGTAGGCCCAATCGACCTGCCCGGCGATCTTCGCCAGCTTCTCAGCGCGAGGCAAGCCCGATCCTTGCATCTCCTTCCAGAGATCGCAGACGAGCGGCAAACTTGGCTCGCCGTCGCCGATGACGAACAGGTCAATAAACGGGGCGATCAGCTCGGGGTTCTGCGCCCCGGGGCCGCCGG
>JBDTIR010000451.1:0-3517 GCA_039936275.1 Isosphaeraceae bacterium
GCCGCAAGTTCAGCCAGGTTGAACTCGCCTTCACTGACTCGATCAGCCTCGGGATCGATCTGCCCGTGCGGCTCTCAGGCGACATTGAAGGGACCCCCGGCTGTCTCGTCGTCGGCCCGAACGGCACGCTCAACCTGCCCCGGGGGGTCATCAGGGCCGAGCGACACGTCCACATGGGGCCGAAGGACGCCGCCTTCTACGGCGTCGAGCATCTCGGCCGCATGGACCTGAACATCGAAGGCCCCTGCCCCACGGTCCTTAAAGGCTTGCTGGTGCGAACCCATCCCGACTGGAAGCTCGAGGTCCACATCGACACCGACGAGGCGAACGCCTGCGACCTGACCCACGCCACCCGGGTGACGCTCCAGAAGTCGTCGGGATGTGCCTGTCAAGGTCACAATGGTCATGCATAACTCAACACGATTCAGGTTTTCAAGTCGGTTTTAACGAAACGTGAACGGTTTGCCTTGGTCGATCCAGACCTCTGGCGGACATCAGGCAATGCGGACGGTGAATCTCTTCCCCAACGAGGAGGCCCATTGATGGCCAGCGCAACGCTCGAAGCGATCGGCATGATCGAATGCAAGGGGTTTGTCGCCCTGGTAGAAGCCTGCGACGCGATGCTCAAGGCGGCCAACGTTGACTTGGTCGGCTGGGACAAGGTCGGCAGCGGCCTGGTCACGGCGTTTGTCTCGGGCGACGTCGCGGCGGTCAAGGCCGCGGTCGACGCCGGCGCGGCGGCGGCCAGCAGGATCGGCGAGGTCGTCAGCGTCCAGGTGATCCCCCGCCCGCACGAGGAACTCGGCGGCATCCTCAACTTCGGCAAGAAGGCCCTTCCCGCCACCACCACCAAGAATGACGGAGCCTAATTCCAATGGCCACAATCACCCAGCGCACGCAACGAGGGGGACCTTCCTCGAACGGGTTCGGCGGTGACGCCCTCGGCCTGATCGAAACCAAGGGGCTTGTCGGCGTCATTGAGGCGACCGACTCGATGCTCAAGGCGGCGAACATTACTCTGGCAGGCCGCGTCCAGGTGGGCGGAGGGTTCATCACGACTTTGGTCCGCGGCGACGTCGGCAGCGTTCGGGCCGCCGTCGAGGCCGGCGCCGAGGCCGCCAGCCGCGTTGGCGAACTGGTCAGCGCCCACGTCATCCCCCGTCCCGATCCGGCGGTTTTGCAGACCTTCCTGAGTTGAGCCGAAAGACCAAGGACACATGATTATGAACGGTGCATTAGGCTTGATCGAGACCTTGGGGCTCGTCGGCCTGATTAACGCGGTGGACGCCATGCTCAAGGCGGCCAACGTTGAGCTGGCCAGCGGCGTCATCAAGCTTGACGGCGGGCTGGTCAGCGTGATGATCCGTGGCGACGTCAGCAGTGTGCGCGCCGCTATTGAGGCCGGCGCCGAGGCCGCCAGCAGGATCGGTGAATTGAAGGCGGCCCACGTCATTCCCAGACCTGGTGACGCCGTCGTCCGGGCCTTCGCGGGAGGGGCATGGTGAAGATCCTCGTCGCCAACCTCGGCAGCACCAGCTTTAAATACCGGCTCTACGACCTGGCGGACCCCGCCGAGCCGCTCCTGGCCAGGGGTGCGGTCGAGCGGATCGGCTCGAATACGGCGGGCGTCTCGATCCGTTCCCCGAAAGGGGAAATCGAGCTGGTGCAGCCGGTGGCCGATCACGGCGTCGCGGTCCAACTCTGTCTCGAACAGCTCACCTCTCCGGAATTCGGCGTGCTCCCTTCGGCCGACGAGGTCGCCGCGATCGGCTTCAAGGCCGTCCACGCCAAAGGGGTTTCCGGCGTCCAACTGGTTGATGAGCGCGTGCTCGACGCGATGGAGCAATTCTCCGCCGTGGCCCCCGCGCATAATCCTCCTTACATCCGGGTGATGCGGATGCTCCGCGCCCGCTTTCCCAAGATGCCGCTCGTGGCCGCGTTTGAGACCGGCTTCCATCAGACCATTTCCGAGGCCAATCGCCGTTACGCCATCCCGGACGAGTGGCGAACCCAATTTGGCATCGAGCGCTGGGGGTTCCACGGCGCCAGTCACCGCTACATCGCCGGCCGCATGGCCGAGATTCTGGGCCGCACAGACCTCAAACTGATCTCGTGCCATCTCGGCGGCAGTTCCTCGCTCTGCGCCATCAAGGCCGGCCGATCCGTCAAAACCAGCATGGGCATGAGCCCGCAATCAGGCTTGCCGCAAAACAACCGCGTCGGTGAGTTCGACCTCTTCGCCCTGCCCGTGCTCTTGCAAGAGACTGATCTGAGTCTCGTTGAGATTCTCGACACCCTGGCAAACAAATCGGGGCTCGAGGGCCTGAGCGGGTTCAATGACACGCGCGACATCGAAGCCGCCGCCGATCAAGGAGATTCCAGGGCCTTGATGGCCCTTGACGTCTTCGTCGCGGCAATCCGCCATGACCTGGGCGCCGATCTTGTCGAACTCGGCGGGGCCGACGCCATCGTCTTTACCGGAGGGATCGGCGAGAACTCAAAGCGGATCCGCGCCTCGGTCTGCCAAGAACTCGACTGGTTCGGAGTCGCACTCGATCCAGAGGCCAACGCCTCGGCCAAAGGGGAATGTCGGATCTCGGCCCGGGGGTCTCGGGTCGAAATCTGGACCGTACCAACCAACGAAGAGATCGTCGTCGCCCGCCAGGCTCGTGACCTCTTGAATTCAACGACGTGATTCGATTGCGGTCATTATTGGGAAGAGTATTTTCCGTCTCTTGCCTACGTCCCGGAGTGATTGATGTTTGTCGCCCGAGTGACCGGCAGCGTGGTCGCCACCCAGAAGGTGGCCTCAATGACCGGACACAAACTCCTGACCGTCGAGCCCTATCGCGTGGACGAATCGTCGCGCGATCGATTGGTGCCGACCGGACGCACGTTCGTCGTGGTTGACACCCTGGGCGCTGGCCTGGGTGAAATGGTCCTCGTCTGCCAGGGGTCGAGCGCGCGACTGACCCCTGAGACGGAAAAACTGCCGATCGACGCGGTGGTGATCGGCCTGGTGGACTGCGTGGACGTCGAGGGCAAGACGATCTTCCACAGTCGTGATGCGTCGTGACCCATATTTTCTCCATTTGACGTCTTGATCCCGTGAACCGGCGGCCACTCCCATGCAAATGACCGAAGACTTGATCCGCAGTGTGGTCCAGCAAGTCCTCAACCAGATGGGCGGCCCCGCCTCGCCAGAGACCAACGGCGCGGCCCGCCGCGTCTCCGGTCGTTGGGGAGTATATCCCAACGTCGATACGGCCGTGGCCGCCGCCGAGGCCGCCTTCCAGGCGTTCCGCCAACGGCCGATCGCCGATCGCGGCAAGGCGGTCACGGTCATCAAGTCGATCTGCATCGAGCAGGCCGAGGAACTCGGCCGGCTAGAACTCGACGAGACGAAAATTGGCCGACTTGATCACAAGATCGCCAAGCTCAACGTCACGATCCCAAGTATCCCTGGTGTTGAATATCTCCGCACCGATAACGCCTCGGGCGACGGCGGCCTGACCCT
>JBDTIR010000452.1:0-5500 GCA_039936275.1 Isosphaeraceae bacterium
CGGAGGCTCCGACGGCTTTGTTACCTCCACCGCCGCTCCGATAGCTACCGGCTGGAGCGACCCAGTTGCCGGGCGGGAATTTCACCCGCTGAAGATCCACGCCTTATCACGGCGCACTCTTGGGTTCGCTCGGCGCGACGGTCTTGGGTTCGCTCGGCGCGACGGGCTTGGGTTCGCTCGGCGCGACGGGCTTGGGTGCTTCTGAAAATAATCCGGAGAACAAAGTGTGGTTCCCCCCCAGAGCGCCCATTTTCATGGGGTGGGGTGAGAGGCAGCGACTCTCATGACAGTTCGTTCGGCGCAAACGTGGTGGGTTCGTGGTGTCGAGGCCGATGCGAAATCCTAATCCATAAAGGTTCGTGGGTCGTAAGGACCAGGCTGGAATCCAGATTGTCAAAGAGCCCAACGTGATTCATGACCTCCGTCGTGACAGGATTCCAGGCTCTCTGGTCAGGCTGCCAACGTTGGCGAGCAAGACCATCGTTCATCTCCACATCATCGTCAGCGGTGGGGCTTGATTTCGGAATATTAAGAGTCCCGGCTCGGATTGCCTGGAAATGGTTCACGCACTCCGTGAGGTCGAGGAGCCAGGAAGGGTGACTGATAGTGAACTTTTGATAGGTAGTCGTTTTCCGAAAGTCCGCCACGTTCGCTCCTCGTAAGATTCTACTCCTCCACGATTTGATCCCTCTTTCGCTTCCAGTCACTCCGACCTTGAGTCAGAAAATCGTGAAGTGACGCCGCATGTTCCGTCGATGAGGACTTTGCTGTCTGTAGGGAGTGTGCGGTTCTCCGCGCCGATCGGTCTGAAGTGCATGCTCTCGAACGGCCCAAGATCCAGGCGACGGCCGGCGCGTCGGATCGCACTTGAAGAGCGGCCCGAATCAAAGGGATCGAGAATCGTCACGATCCCCAATGGTCCCGCGATCGACCGCGATCCGCATTTCAATGTTGAGGAGAGGTGGAACAATGGGTCTCTCGTGGAACCCGGGAGCGGGCCGGAAACGCGACAAGCGACGACGCCGGCCCGTGGTCGAGGGGCTGGACAGCCGCGTCCTGCTCTCGTTCACCTATACGAACTTCAACTTCCCGCCCGCGGCCGACGCCCAGTCCGCTCCGCCTCACCTGGAGGTCGGCCTGGATCAGAACCTCTGGTATACTGATCCGTCGACGAACTCGATCGGCCGGATGACTCCACTCGGAGAGTTCAGCGCGTTTCCGATCCCGACGGCCGCGAGCGGGCCGAACGACATCAAGACGGGGCCTGACGGCAACTTCTGGTTCACCGAGACCACGGCGGGCAAGATCGGCGTCATCACTCCGGGCGGAGTCATCACCGAATACGCCCTGCCCGATGCCTCGAGCGCTCCCCAGCGGATCACCCCCGGTCCTGATGGTGCGCTTTGGTTCACCGAGACCGGCGCCAACGCGATCGGCCGGATCACCACCGACGGCGTCGTCACCGAGTACGCCGTGCCGCCCGCCCCTGGATCGGCAGCCGGAGCCCTGAGCGGGATCGCGGCCGGTCCCGACGGCGCGCTCTGGTTCACCGACACAACACAGATCGGCCGGATCAGTACATCAGGTGACATCACCACGTACCCAATGCCAGCGACGGGGCCGACGACGCTCGACGCCTCGGCCGACATCCTGGCAGGCCCCGACGGCGCGCTCTGGTTTACCGGCCTTGGCCCGATGATTGGCCGGATCTCGACCGACGGCGCAATCCAGGAGTTCCCGATCCAGGTCGGGCCAGGCCCCTTGGTCCAGCCGATTGGCGGCCTGGTCCGGGGCTCTGACGGCCACCTCTGGACTGTGGCGAGGGGGCCCACGCCTCAGTTGATCCAGATCGCCCCGAGTGGCGACGCCGCCGGGTTCACGTTATCCGTCCCCAGCAGTTTTGGCGCGATCACCGAAGGGCCTGGCAGTCACGTCTGGGTCACGCAACCCGGTTTGGGTCGCCTGGCCAAGCTCGACCTGACTCCGACCCCGCCGCCTCCGTTTGTCTCGACCGATCCAGGGGGTGATTCCGACACGGTGGTTCCGAAGGATTCCGGCACGCTCGTTCCGACAGATTCCAGTGGTCAGACGAGTACCGATCCCAAGGCCTCACAGACCAACGCCGCGCCGCCGATCACCGCGACGGACACGAGTCAGACCACAACGCAAGGGCCAGCGGCCACGGATCAAGGGCAGGCGGCGCCGGTGACCACCACGGCTGTGAGCTTACCGCCCGGCCGGATGCAAAATCCGCCTCCGGTGGCGTCCGGTGGGATCTTGTCGGCCAGGCAAGGGGCGGAGTTTGGCGGTGTGGCCGCGTCGTTCTTGGCGATGCCGGGCCGGTCGGCGGGCGAATACTCGGCGTCGATTGACTGGGGCGATGGTGTGTTGACGGCCGGAACGATCAGTCTCCTGAGCGGCCGGGCCGGGTTTGGCGTGCTCGGTCAGCACACATTCACGCAACCAGGGGCCTACACGGTCAAGGTCACGATCAACGACGCGCGCGGCGGTTCGGCGACCGTCGTCAGCACGGCCAGCGTCTTGCCAGCCGGTTCCCGGCCCTTAGCGGTCGCGTCTCCAGTTGCGGTCGCTCGGCCTGGCCGAGCACAACCGCCGGTTGCGACCCATCCCGGGACACCGCAGGCACGCCCGACACCGTTGCCAGTTCGACCCCAGGCCAGCGGTCCGGTGTCGAACCCGTTGCCGGCCCGGTCAAGGTTCCCTCGTCATTTGCCGGTCTTCACACCCCGCCGCGCCCCTGCCCCGCGCGCGGTTCACCACCCTGTCGCCCGCCACGCTCGGGTCTCCGTGTTGCCGCAGCCCCGGTTTCAACCCCCGCGCCGGATTGTGCGAGGCGGTCATATAGCACGGCGGTAAATTGACGAGCGGAATGGTTCAGTCCGTGGGTTGGTTCAGGAACCGCGAAAAAATAAGTCGAGCAATAATTCTCAACAGGTGGGGCAGCCGCCCCCGGCTGTCCTTGGTTTGAAGCAGCCGAGGGCGTCTGTCCCACATTCAAGAATCGGCATTCGGCGATTTGCTCAACGGATGATTTCGCGGTTCCTTACCATTGAGGATCGGCGGATCATTTTTTTGCCAAGGACTCGATAAAGTCCAGCAGCGCGGAGAATTCGGGGACGGTCAGGTCGTCGGCCAGGCCGGTGGGCATGACCGAGACCTCTTGGCGGACGCGCTGGTCGATCGACGAGACGGGGATCTGGATTTCGTTGCCGTCGACGTCGCGGATCGCGACCTGATCGGCGGCTTCGCGGACGACGAAACCGGTGAGGGTCCGGCCGTCGTCGAGGGCGAACAGGTTCGTGGCGAACCCCTGGGCAATGGACTTGCTGGGAACCAGCACGGCCTCGGCCAGTTCGTGCCGCTTGTAGGTTGCAGCGACGGTGCCCAGGAACGGGCCGCGCAACGGTTCGTCGGTCTTGACGGTGTGGCAGTTGGCACAATTCAAACGAGTAAACAGTTGTTCGCCAAGCTCGCGATTCCCTCCTTGTGACTTGACCACGGCGGCGATGACGGCCTCGGGTGTGAGTTCCTTGATTTTCGGGCCGGTTGGCTGGCTGGCTTTGGGCCTGGTGTCGAGTTTCAAGGTCTCGGCCGTGGTTTTCGCGGCATCGGCAACCAAGGGGTCAGGGTCGGTCAGGGCCGCCAGAACCCTGTCAGCGGATTTACGGTGGTTGGCCAGGGCCACGGCGTGCAAGAGTTGCGCTCGCCGTTTGGGCTGATACCAGGCGGCGTCAATTGCGCGGTTGGCGAGTTCCCGAGCTTCGGGCGAGCCTTTGTTCGCGCCTGTAAGGACGAGCAAGGCGGCGTCGGCCCATGACGACCCTTTGCCGGCGTCGGGCTGGGTCAAGCGTTCGAACAGTTCGACGTGATCCGCGAGTTTCGGCGCGTTCAGGAAGGCGGACCGTGCTTGCTGGGCGAGGCGCGGGTCTTGACCGCCTGGATCGATCCGGGTCAGGGCCTTGACGATGGCCTGGAAGGCGTTGTCGTCATTGGTTTTCGCCAGGGCGATCACGGCCTTGGCTCGGGTCGCGTCATCGGAGTTGTTCGACTCGGCGGCCTGGATCAAGATTGGCAAGGCGGATGCCGGGATGGTCTCGGTCCTGGCGAGCTGGTCGATCGCCGCGGGAACGAGGCTTGCGTCCTTCTTCGCGAGGTCGATCACGGTTTCCAGGCCGCCTTCGAGCTGGATTTTGTGCAGGTTCAGGTTGTCAAGCAAGGCAGCCAGTTCCGGTCCGTTCGCCTGGTGGAGAGTCCGGTTCAAGGTGGTCGCGATGGCCTTGGTTCCTGCCCAGGGTTCGGGCTGGTAATACGGTCCCGAGGTATCCGGGCGGGTGCCCCAACTATCGCCTTTCCAGGGGCCGTCCTGAAAGTAAAGGCGGCAGAGCGCGGCGGTCAATCCTTGGCGACGGCTGGGGTTGGTCTCGCGCTCCAGGCGTTGACTGAGGGCCTCGACCACCTTCGGTTCATGCAGCCCCTGGAGGACTCGCAAGGCACCAACCCGCGCGGCCTCGGGTGCATCGGCCTTGTCAATGACGGCGAGACAGGCGTCGACAGCGTTCAGCATGATCAGCGCCTTGACGGTTGTATGCGCCACGATCGGATCGGGATCAGCCAGCAAGAGGGTCAAGCTCGGAGCGTGGACGGTCTTCCCCAGCCTTGCTAGGGACTCGACGCCTTGACGACGTACGCGCGGATTTTTGTCCTTCAAGGCGGCGATGATCGGTTCGGCGGGAACCTTGGTCAATGGATCCGCCCGATCGGTCAAGGCGCGAATGGCATATTCACGGATTGAATCGTCCTTGGCCAAATTGGCAAGGATCTCCGTGGATCGTTCGTTCAACCCTTGTTTCAGGGTGAACACGGCGGCGATCCGGCATTCGATCGGTGCGGAGCGATCGGCGGCGAGGCTGGTCAAGCTCTTGGTCGTGGCGTCGTCGAGCCCCAGGCGAAGCAAGGAGCGCTGGGCTTCCAGACGTCGGCGATGACTGGGAGATTTGAGCAGACCGACCAGTTCCGAAGGCTTGGCCTTGGCGAAGTCTGGCAAAGGGTCAGGGGTGTACCCTTTGGGAGAGAGGCGCAGGATGTAGCCGACGTTCGGTCCCGCGTAGGTGAACGTAGCCCCTTGCCAGCTCGCGACGTACAGATGGCTGGATCCGTCTACGTCCAGATCGGTGACGCGGGGGACGCCGAGGAATTCAGTCTGATCGGCGGTGAAGGTGGCCCCTTTGGGGGTCAGGTGGTGCCGGAAGATCCAGGAACGACCCCAGTCGGCGGTATAAAGGGCGTTGCCGTCGCCATCGGGGAAGCCTGGTTCGGCCAGGAAGAGGCCGCCGCAGCCTGAGCCGCCGCCGTAGTCGGCCAGGGGTTGGATGGCCTCGTCATTGAACCTCTGGTACAACGAGGGGTAGCCGTGGTGTTCCATACCGGAGAAGTGATGGAGCCGGATGTCCCAGCCGCCGCCGTCGTTGGTGTTGTCGCG
>JBDTIR010000453.1:0-3853 GCA_039936275.1 Isosphaeraceae bacterium
CACTTTGGGGCCTTGCCTAGCGGCGCGGCCCCATTGCCGCCGCACCCACCGCCGGAGCCTCGCCAGACCGGCCGTCGTGAGTTCACCCTGGTCGAGTCTGAGACCACCGTCCGCGCCCTTCTTGGATGGCATTCGGTCCCCTTGGGCCACGCCGACGGTCCCGCGCTTGACGTTCTGTCCGACCTTTTGAGCTGCGGTCGGCGTTCCAGACTCTGGCATGATCTGGTCGAGTCCGACCGCTTGACGACCTGGATCGAGGCCTCGCAAGAAGGCTCGCACCAGGCCGGGCAATTTTTGATCCAGCTTGAAGCGACCCCGGGCGTCGAGCCGAAGCGGATCGAAGAGGCCGTCCTCAGGGTCGTGAACGGCCTGGCCAACGACGGTCCGACCGTCGAGGAACTGGCCCGCTCTCGACACCGTCTGGAAGCCGCCTGGCGCTGGGAGCAGGAAGACCTCAACGGCCTGGCTTCCGGCCTGGGCCATGTCGCCTTGCGTGGCGACTGGCGGGCCTGGCAGGCCGAGCACCGCGCGGCTCTGGCTGTCTCAGCCGACGACATCCGACGGGTCGCTTCGACCTATCTCCTCGACCATGGTTTGACCGTCGGCTGGTCGTTGCCTCGCCCATCAGGCTCGACCTTGATCGTGCTTCCCGGTGATCCCCGGGTCCTTGAGCGCCGACGATCTTCGGCTGCGCTCCCAGCCTTGTCCGATGGGTCTGGCCCCTTGACCTGGGCGATTCCCGAGACCGCCTCGAAGCTGGCCGATTACCGGCCGGCCCGCTCGATCTTGCCCAACGGCTTGCGCGTCTTGACCGAACGCCGACCGGGAACAGGCACCGTGGCGCTTGATCTGTACGTCGATGCCGGCCTCTTGCGCGAGGCCAGGCCAGGGGTGGCGTTCATGACCGGCCGGATGCGCGAGGAAGGGACGCTTAGCCGATCTTCGGAGGCCCTCGCCGAGGCGATCGAGGACGTTGGCGGCACGATGGAACTCAGCGCCACCGGGGCCACGTTTCGGGTTCGCGCCGAGGATTTGCCCCTGGCCGTGGACCTTCTGGCCGATGTGATTCGCCGCCCCTCGTTCACCCCGGCCATCTTCCCCTGGATTCGCCGCAGGACGGCCGCCGAACTTCTGGCCGACCGAGAGGACTCCGCCTTCCGCGCCGACCTTGTCTTCCGCCAGCTTGTGTACGGCGATCACCCTTACAGCCGAGACCCCCGAGGCAACGCCCGCCAGATCGCCGCCCTGACCATCGACGATGTTCAAGGCCACCAAGGGCGGTTTTTCGCCCCTGACAACGCCTTCCTGGTCGTCGTCGGCGACTTTGAGACCCGCGCCCTTCGCGCCTTGCTCAAGAAGTCGTTTGGAGACTGGTCCCCCAAGGGGCTGGCCCCCGTCGATCCGGTCGACCCTCCCCGCGCCTTGCGCCCGAGAGTTCGGCGGATCTCCTGGCCTGGCGAGCAGCTTCACATTCTGCTTGGCCATCTGGGCGTCCGGCGGAACCATCCCGATTACGACGCCTTGGTCGTGCTCGACCATATTCTCGGCAGCGGCCCCGGGTTTACCGACCGGCTCAGCCGGGTCTTGCGCGACGAACTCGGCCTGGCCTACTCTGTTGGAGGCAGCCTGACCGACTCGGCCGACCTTGGCCCCGGTCTCTTCCGCGTTTACGTCGGCACGGCCCCCGACCAGGCCGAGCTCGCCATCCAGGCCGCCACCGCGCAGATCAAGGCCATGCACCTCGGCCAATTCTCCGACGACGAGGTGGACTGCGCCCGCCGTTACCTCGCCGGCTCCTGGGTCTTTGACTACCAGACTGTCAGCCAGCGCGCCGACCGACTTCTTGACCTCGAACGCTGGCGTCTTCCGCTTGATGAGCCGCTCCGATGGCCCGATCGGATCGCCCGGGTCACCCCCGATCAGGTCCGTCAGGCGGCCCGCCGCCATCTCGACCCCCTCGCCCTCACCCGAGTCGAATACGGCCCGATCCAACGCCCGACCCGAAGTCGCCGAGCAGGTGGTTGATCTCTCCGTGTTCAATTGTGACCGAGTTGCGAACCGGGAACTCGAGAATCCCGTCTGACTCCTGAACGATCGGGCGGCGTGAACTTCAAAAGCGGGGAGTCGGTCGATCTATGAGCACCTTGCAACGCTTGACTGACCGAGGGCTGATCAAACCTCCTCGATGGATGCCCGGCAATGTTCAGTACGAGACGATCATGGGCTCGGTCGCCTACGGCGTCTCCTCAGACTCCAGTGACTTTGACGTCTACGGCTGGGCCGTTCCCCCCAAGGAGGAGGTCTTCCCCCACCTTCGGGGCGAGATTCTTGGGTTCGGTCGCCAGGCCAAACGGTTCGAGCAATACCAGGAACACCACGTCGAAGACCGGGACGCGCTGGCCGGACATGGACGCATGTATGATTTTACGATCTTTGGAATCGTGAAGTTCTTCCAGCTCGCGATGGAGAACAATCCGAACGTCATTGATTGCCTGTTCACGCCCGTCACCTGCGTCCTCCACTGCACCAAGGTTGGCAACCTCGTGCGAGAGAACCGCCGATTGTTCTTGCACAAGGGGGCCTGGCCGAAGTTCAAAGGCTATGCATATTCACAGCTTCATAAATTGTCGATCAAGCAGCCCAAGGGGAAACGGGCCGAGCTGGTCGCCGAGCATGGCTTCGATACGAAGTTCGCCTACCACGTCGTCCGCTTGATCAGCGAGGTGGAGCAGATCTTGCTCGAAGGCGACATCGACCTCCAGCGCAACAATGAACAGCTCAAGGCGATCCGCAGGGGCGAGTGGACCGAGGACCGACTCCGAGCCTGGTTTGCCGACAAGGAATCACATCTAGAACGGGTCTACGCTGAAAGCACTTTGAGGCCAACGCCCGACGAACCTCGAATCAAAGGTCTCCTGATCGACTGCCTGGAAGCGCATTATGGCAGTCTCGACGGGTGCCTCGTTGATCCCGACCGGACCTTGACCGCCTTGCGGAACATTCAGGCTGAACTCGACCGCGTGAACGACCTGCTCTGATCAAAGGGCAAATGAATGAACATCGCAGAGCGACTCAAGGTCGAGGCGGCCCGCCACCCATATCCCTTGATCTTCGCCACGATCAGCGGGGCGCATCTCTACGGCTTCCCCTCGCCCGACTCGGACCACGACCTCCGAGGCTGCCACGTCCTCCCTTTGACCGAGGTCGTCGGGCTCGATCCAGGTCGGGAAACCGTGGAATCAACGACCAACGAGCCCGGGTTCGAGGTCGATCTGGTAACTCACGACGCCCGGAAGTTCTTTGGACTCATGCTCAAGAAAAACGGCTATGTCCTGGAACAGCTATACTCACCCCTGATCGTCGAGACGACGCCGGAGCATGACGAGTTGAAGGCCGTCGGGCTCGGCTGCGTCACCAGGCACCACAGCCACCACTATTTCGGGTTCGCCGAGACCCAGTGGCGGCTCTTCGAGAAGGAGCGTCCGCGCCGGGTCAAGCCGCTTCTGTACGTCTACCGGGTCTTGCTGACGGGCATTCACCTGATGAAAACCGGCGAGGTCGAGTCAAACCTGGTCCGGCTCAACACCGATGCCCGCCGATCTCATGTCGATGACCTGATTGCCCGCAAGCAAGCCAGCCCGGAAACCTCGACGCTCGATGATTCCGACCTGGACTTCTATCGACGCGACTACGATGAATTGCGGGCCGAACTCGAAACTGCCTCCCAGGCCAGTCACCTGCCCGAACGTCCGAGCAGCCGGCCAGCGCTGCACGACCTGTTGGTCCGATTAAGGATGGCAACGGCCGCCCTGGACTTCCCCACGAATCGTGAGCGCTCCGATAAGAGTGTAAG
>JBDTIR010000454.1:0-3023 GCA_039936275.1 Isosphaeraceae bacterium
ATCCAGGAAGATTATCGAGGGCAATTCCAGCGGTCGTCACGAGAATTAGCGTGTGGTACACGCCCTACGCTTGGGTCCAGACTTCGGTCCCCGGCGGCACGTCCTCTTTGCGGAAGTCGCCACGGATCAGGATTGGCGCGAACATGTGAGGCGGCGTCGAGATCAACTCCAGCCCCTTGATGATCGTCCAGCGCGTCGAGCCGTCGGGCCGTCGCAGTTCAATCGGCGTGCCCGGGCCGACGCCGGAAGGAGGCGCGTCCCGGTCCCAACCGGGACAGAGGACGAGCCCCCGACCTGGGATTGTGAACACATCTCCCACAACAAACAGCAGTTCGGCCATCCTTCCACCCCTTACTCTGGCGGGTGAAGTTCAGTCGTCGGGCCGACAGAGACGATGGTCATTGGCAGCAAGGGCCAGCGGTCGAGCACCCGGCGGATGTCGTCGAGGGTGACGGCGGCGTAGGCGTCTTGCTCGCGTTCGACGGCGAGGTATTCGCGGCGGTAGGTCCAGTGGAAGCCGAGCGACATGAGCCGCCCCATCGGTCGTTCGCCTCGGAGCACCGAGCGGGCAAGGACCTTGTTCTTGGCCTGGGTGAGTTCATCGGCTGTGGGGCCGTCGGCCATGGCGCGGCGGAAGACGTCGGCGATTCGGCCAAGATTGGATTGCGCCTCATCGGGCTCGCAGCTCAGGAAGGTGTAAAAGGCCCCGGCGCCGTTGTAGTCCTGGTACGAGACCTCGATGCCGTCGGCGTAACCGGGGTCAATCAAGGCCCAGTAGAGCCGAGAGCTGGTGTGGTCGCCGAGCAGGGCGGCCACAAGGGCGACGGCGTAGCGGTCGTCGCTTTCCAGAGGAGGGGCGTCGGCGACGGCGAGGATCGTTTGTTGATTGTCCTCGTCGCGGAGCAAGGCTTGAAACGCGCCCGACCCTTTGGGCGGAACGACGGCCCGACTGGCGGCGGGGCCGGTCCAGGTGCCGCAACGCGATTGGGCCAGGTCAAGCACGCTGTCCCAATCGGTCTTGCCGGCCACGGCCAGGACGATGTTCGCGGGGCTGTAGCGGGCCTGATAGTACGAACGCATCTGGTCGACGGCCAGGGTATTGATCGAATCGACCGTGCCCAGAATGCTCTGGCCGAGCGGGTGCGTGCCGAAGTGCGCCGCCTTGGCCGCTTCGTAGGCGACGCTCATCGGGTTGTCTTGATACATGCGGATTTCTTCGATGATGACCTTTTTCTCGGTCTCGAAGTCCTCAGCACGCAGGCTGGGTCGAAGGATGTCGGACAAGACGTCGAACGCCTTGGGCAGATATTCGGGCAGGCAGGTGACGTGGTAAACCGTGTCTTCCTCAGACGTCTGCGCGTTGTGCTTGGCGCCGACCCGGTCAAAGTCAAGATTGACGGCCAGGGCGTTGCGGCGTTCTGTTCCTTTAAAAATCATATGTTCAAGGAAGTGAGAAACGCCGGAGACTTCGGAAGTCTCGTCGCGGCTTCCCGTCTTGACGAAGAACCCCGAGGCCACCGAATGGGCCTCGTCGCTCAGTTCGGCGATGACCTCAAGACCGTTGTCGAGGGTGGCGTGATGGAAGTGCAAGGGATCGCTCCAGGTTTCGAATGATGCTTTGGTGGTTCCAAACGTTGGACCACTCGAAAAATCGACAGATAATCGGCAATCAAGGGGTTTGATTTCAGAAGGGTCTGATTCACGTCAAAGGCACGAAGCCTTCGTAACGAACCGGCCTTGGGGAGATTCGTTGCCCCTTTTGGCGTGGTTCGTTCGCGACGTTCAAGGCAGCAGGTCGCGCACGGCGAACCGGGCGATCTCCAAGCCGTCAAGGATCAAGGGGAGTTCCTCGGCTAATCCGTAAAAACGAACGGTACGATAGAAGGCGGCTTCGGCCGGGCCGGTCGGGTCGGTGTGGACTTCCATCCGCCGCTGGGGAAGATTGACGATGAGATAGATCGGTATCATTTTTTCGGCATAAGTGACCAAGACATCCCCCTGGTCCTCCGCCAGGCTGGAGTCGGCCACTTCGACGATCAAGGCGACGTCGCCTGGACCAGGGGCGCGGTTGAGGTAATCGTCGGGCGAACCCCGAACAACCATCAGGTCAGGCTCGGGCATGCTGGTTCGGCCGATCTCGATCGGTTGCTCTTGCTCGACGTGCCAACCATCGGGAATGACCTTGACCACGCGATCGTAGAGCTTGGTCAGAGTGACGACGTGCTGACGACCTTTGGTCATCTTGGCGACAAGTCTCCCTTTCCAGAGGTAAACCGGATCACTCGCGCGGAAGACGCCGAGATCGATCATCCGTTGATACAGGTTGACGCTGATCTCGTAAGGATGATCGAGCGGGGTGGCCTTCGCCCTGGTCGGTGGTTCGGTTGTGACGGTCGCCATCGCGAGCCTCGCGTGAGCAGCGGATTCATGGACCGGGAAGACCGTTCGGAGGAATGCTTTTGACCGCTTCAAGGCAGCAGGTCTCGCACGGCGAACCGGGCGATCTCCAGGCCGTCAAGGATCAAGGGGATTTCCTCGTCCGGGCCGTAATGTCGAGAGGTCTGGTAATCGGGCGCGTCGTTGGGGCCGGAGGGATCGGAATAGACCTCGATCCGGCGGTCGATCAGGTTGACCAGCCAGAAGACGGGGATCGCGGCCCGGGCGTAGATTCGCTGCTTGACAACCCGATCCCTGGAGAGAGTGGATTCGGCCACCTCGACGACCAAGGCCATGTCGTTGGGACCGGGCCAGCGGTCGCCGTAGTCTCTCGGGCCGCCGCGCAAAACCATGCAGTCGGGTTCGGGGGCGCTTTCCGACGTCCGAGCCGGGTCTTCCTTGGAGACGTGCCAGCCGGCAGGCAATGACCTGGAGAGCGCGTCGGTGATCAGCTTTGTCGAGAGAACATGGGGTGGATTTCGGACCATCTTGGCAACGAGCACGCCCTCCAGGAGTTCCACGCGGTCGTCTTCGGTCAGGATATCGAGACGGATCATCTCCGCGTACTGGTTTACGCTCAGGCGGAA
>JBDTIR010000455.1:0-8545 GCA_039936275.1 Isosphaeraceae bacterium
GAGCGGCGAACGTCCGCCTCGAGGCGGCAAATGACAAGCAGGCCCGCATCCAAAAGCTCGCCCATTCGACTGCGGTCGAAGTCAAGATCCTGATCGCCGCGTTCGCCGAAGTACGCGACCGCGAGGCAGATCGCGACATTGCCCAGGCCGAGATGCATGAAACCGAGGTCCGCCTCAGGCAGGCGGAGCGCAGGCTAGAGCATTCCAAGCACCAGGCGGCGCAGCCTGGTCCCGAGGAGGCCAGCAAGGTCAAGCTCTCCAAGATCCGCCGCGACGCCAAGGAGGCGGCCCTCCGAGGGGCTGCGGCCCGCATCGAGGCCGCGAAGGCCGAACTTGAGCGGTTTACGATGCTCGCTAAACGGGGAGCGGGCCTCGTGAGTAAGTCAGAGATTGATAAGGCAGAGGCCGAAGTCCATAACCGCGAGGCGCAACGCGACATCGCCCGGGCCGAACTTCAAGAGGCTGAACTGGTCGTGGAGGAAGCGGAACGGCCCGTTGCTCATCCCGATTCAGAAACATCGCAACCCTTCTTCCAGCTCGATCACCCAGAACGCTTGCGGCCGTTCCGCGTGAAATCGCCCGATTCCGTCGCCCTGGAGCGCCGCTTGAACGACATGGACCTCAAGCTCGACCGGATTCTCAAGGCGTTGGAGACCCTTAACACGGCACATTGAAATTGATCATTGGTAACTTTGGATATAGAGAATGGGTTAAGAAATCCGCTGGACTTTGGATCGCCGAGTTGTTCTACTTGGATTTCGAAATCTCGACGGGTTGCCCCCCAACCTTCAAATAAAGGGGGGGGGCAACAGGGAAGACGGTGTGAATCCGTCGCGGGGCCGCCGCTGTGATCGGTCAGGCCCCCGAACCTTTGTGTGCCACTGCCGACGACCTTGTTTTGAATAAAAACGGGGTCCAAAGGTGGGAAGGCCGTTCGGGGCCGCTACGAGCCGAGAGCCAGAAGACCTGCCCGTCGAGCGACTGTTTGGATGCTTCGGCCACAAGCATCCGGGCGGGCATGGCCGCAGACCAAAAGACTGCGAGGACCATCGCCGCCGGAGGGTCTTTTGTCAAAGACCCTCTTGTTGCTCGGTCCTTTGTTTCGCAGGAAAGGTCTCGCCGATGGTCCGCCGCGCCTCGCCCCTCCGCCTCGCGTTCACCCTCATCGAACTTCTGGTCGTCATCGCCATCATCGGCGTGCTCGTCGCCTTGCTCTTGCCCGCCGTGCAAGCGGCGCGTGAGGCGGCCCGCCGGATGAAGTGCTCGGCGAACCTGCGCCAGGTCGGTATCGCCCTTCATATCTATCATGACACCTATGCCACCTTCCCCCCTGGCGGCTGGGAATGGCGGCCGTTCCGAGACACGACCAAGCGGCAGATTGCCTGGTCGGCCCTGGTCTTGGCCGACCTGGAACAGAAGCCGCTGTTTGACTCGATCAATTTCAGCACGCCGTTTGACAGCGTCCAGAACGCCACGGCAGCCGGGACCGTCGTGAGCGTTTATCTCTGCCCGAGTGCGGCGAAGAGGCAGGATCGGATCGAGGGTCGCGGCGTTTCGGACTACGGCGGCATGTACGGGCAGCGGATCACCGGGCCGAACAATCCGCCGAACGGGTCAATGCTCTACGACCTGCCCGTAACGCTTGCGATGATGACTGACGGCGCCTCTCAGACGATCATCGTCGGCGAGGACGCGGGGTTTCCCGATGGTCAGTGGATCAACGGCTTGAACGTCTTCGATCAGGCGTTCGCCATCAACCAGGCCCCCTCGTATGAGAACGACCTGCACAGCGACCACCCGGGGGGGGCGCACACCCTCTTCGCCGACGGCTCGGTGCATTTCCTCAAAGATTCCCTCAACGTCCGGACCCTGGCCGCGCTCTGTACCCGCGCGGGCAATGAGATCGTCGGGGAATACTGAAAACGTGTGCTCTGTTTTATTGATGCATTTCTTTCAAAAGGAACCTTTTATGCAAGGTCGCTTGACCGCGTTCGTGACCACGGTCCTCCTCTTCGGCGTCATTGCCGCGCACCAGGCGTCAGCCGATTTCAACGTGGGGTTTGAAGACAAGACACTCCCGGCCAACTCATTCGACAATGGTGCGGGCGGCTCTGGTGGCTTCACCAGCGAGGGGGCGTTCTTCAACAACAGCTACGTCATTGATTCGAAGACGGGATTCGCGTACTGGTCGGGGTGGGCGCTTTCAAACGTCAATGACACGACGACCGCGGGCTTCGGCAATCAATACGCGGCGATCACAGGTACTGGCGTTGGTGGCGGAGGGAACTACGCGGTCGCCTTTATTGGCAGTCCGAACGACGCCTACATCAACCTTCCGGACGGCACGGACCCCGTGTCGGTCAATGTGACCAATACGACCTACGCCTATCTTTCAATGCTCAATGGAGACTCATTCGCGAAAAAATTTACCACCGGGGACTTCTTCAAGCTGGAAATCACGGGGTTCCGCGACGCGGGGGGGATCGGGGCCAAGGTCGGCGTCGTCGATTATTTTCTGGCGGATTATACCTCTTCGGGCGATAAGCCGTTAAACTCTTGGGGTGTGGTCGATCTCTCGTCGCTCCTGGGCGCGAAGAGCCTGAGTTTCGGGCTTTCGTCCTCGGACAATGGGACCTTCGGCATGAATACTCCGGCCACGTTCGCCCTGGATGATCTGCGGCTGAGCGTCGTCCCGGAGCCGACGAGCCTGCTCTTGCTCGCCTCGGGCTTGCTCGGTTGCTGGATGATCCGCGCTCGTGGGCGTAGCGCCTCTTCGACCTTGATCTGACCAACCTATTCCCGTTGATTTCGGAGGACTTGCACGATGAAACCCGTCCGGTTCGGCACCTTGACCGCGATGATCCTGGTCGCGGTGGTGGCGCGGATCTTACCGCATCCCCCCAATTTCTCGCCGATCGCGGCCATCGCCCTCTTCGGTGGAGCGACGTTCGCGAGCAAGCGGCTCGCCCTGGTCACGACCTTCGGCGTCTTGCTCCTGAGCGACTTGCTCTTGGAACTGACGATTCGAGGGGGTCTTCAGGTCGGCTGGCTCGGCTCGCCATTGAGCCACGGGCTCCACAGCGGCTGGTGGGTAGTGTACGCCTGCTTTGCCCTCACGGTGGGTCTCGGGTTCCTCTTGAGGGACCGCAGGTCGCCGATCAACGTGGCGACCGCGGCGCTTTCGAGTTCCGTCCTTTTCTTCGTGATCACCAATCTGGTGTTCTGGTACAAGGGTGGGTTTTACGCGCTCGATTTCTCGGGTTTGGTCGCGTCCTACGTCGCAGCGATCCCCTTCTTTGGATGGTCGCTTGCGGGTGACGCGGTGTTCGTCACGGCCCTGTTCGGCACCTTGGCGTTTGCCGAGTCTCGCTGGCCAGCCGTCCGCGCTCCGAGGCCGGTCCTGGCTGTCTGAACCGGATTTCGAGCATAGCCCACGACAACGGGCGCGCGGAACGACGCGACAAGGTGAAAATCCTTTCGTATCGTTCTGCGTGCCCGTTGTACGTTTATTGAGAGTGGTGGATTGCTCATCATGTCCATTTTATGAATTTGAAAATACGATTGGGGTTCTTGAATCATTGATTCAGGAATGATCCAAGATCCTGGTGAGTCTTGGGGGTCCAGGCTCTGGCGTGGCGAAATGGATGCGTTACAATCCTCATTCGTTGGTAGAGTTTTGCCTTCCCGACCCTGGAGTAACCCCATGAGAATCCGGACCTCCGCCCTTGCGGTCGCGGCGCTTGCCACGGCCCTTGGCGCCCCGCCCACCACGCAGGCCGAAGAGAGTCAGAATCAGCCGCCCAAGGGGTTCGTCGCCCTGTTCAACGGCAAAGACCTGACTGGCTGGCACGGTATGCCCCACTTCGACCCACGCAAGCTCGCCGCCTTGAGCGATGAGCAGCGCGCCGACCAGATCGCCAAGTGGACCGAGGATGCCAAGGCCCACTGGACCGTTGAGAATGGCGACCTGGTCAACGACGGCAATGGCGCCTATGCGACGTCCGACAAGGAATACGGCGATATCGAACTCCTGATCGATTACAAGACCGTCGCCAAGGCCGACAGCGGCATCTACCTGCGCGGGACGCCACAGGTCCAGATCTGGGACACCACTGAGGAAGGCGGCAAGTGGAAGCTTGGCGCTGACAAAGGCTCGGGCGGGCTCTGGAACAACAGCCCTGGAGCGCTTGGTAAAGACCCGTTGGTCCTGGCCGACAAGCCGTTCGGAGAGTGGAACCACCTGCGAATCATCCAGGTTGGCGCTCGGACGACCGTTTACCTTAATGACAAGCTCGTGGTTGATAACGCGACGATGGAGAATTACTGGGACCGCACGCAACCTTTGTTCGCCAAGGGCGTGATCCAGCTTCAGACTCACGGCGGCGAGATCCGCTGGCGGAACATCTTCGTCCGCGAAATCCCGGCCGACGAGGCAAATGCGGACCTGTCCAAGCACGACGGCAACGGGTTCCAGTCGATTTTTGACGGTAAAAGCCTCGACGGCTGGGCCGGCGCACTTGAGAATTATGAAGTCGCGGACGGCGCGATCCAGTGCAAGAAGGGCAAGGGCGGCGTGCTCTACTACGACAAGGAATACGGCGATTTCGTCGCTAGGGTCGAATTCCGCCTGCCTCCTGGCGGCAACAACGGCCTGGCGATCCGCTATCCGGGCGGCGGGGGGAATACGGCCTATGTGGGTATGTGTGAACTTCAGGTGCTCGACAACACCGCCGAGAAATACGCCAAACTTGATACCCGGCAATACCACGGCTCGGTCTACGGCATGGTCGCGGCGAAGCGCGGGTATCTGCGGCCGGTCGGTGAATGGAACTATCAAATCGTCACCGTCAAAGGGCCGACGATCAAGGTTGAGTTGAACGGAACGGTGATCGTTGACGCCGACGTCAGCAAGGTGACCGAGTTCATGGCCAACTCGCCCCATCCGGGCAAGGACCGCACTTCGGGCTTCTTCGGTTTCGCGGGGCACAACGACCCGGTTGAGTTCCGCAATGTGGAAATCAAACCCTTGCCTTGAGCAATAAGCCGCCTTGAATCTTGTTGATCTCGTCTGAACCAGATCAACGTGAACAGCGGATCAATCCGCCGGGTGGGTCGAACCTTCGCGAGACCCACCCGGCACGCTTCAACGACATCTCTCTCGATCTCAAACGCGGCGAGGAGGCTCCCGAATGAACCGTTTGATCGCGGCGGCGTGCGTGCTGATGGCCCCGATCGTGGTGCTCGGGGGCGCTTCGGCAACGCTCGCGGCGGATAGGCCGAACGTCCTGTTTATTGCCGTTGATGATATGAATAATGATCTCGGCTGCTACGGCAAAGCGGTCAAGACGCCGAACATCGACCGCCTGGCGACGCGCGGGGTTCGTTTCGACCGCGCCTACTGCCAGTTCCCCCTGTGCAGCCCCAGCCGCGTTTCACTCTTGACGGGCTTGCGACCGGACACGACCAAGATCTTCGAATTGCAGACCGACTTCCGCGTATCCACCTTGCCCGACGTCGTCACACTCCCTCAGCTTTTTATCAAGAACGGATACTACGTCGCTCGAGTTGGCAAGATCTTCCATTACGGGGTCCCCAAGCAGATCGGCACCAACGGGCTTGACGACGAGCAATCCTGGCAAGAGCGGATCAACCCTCGCGGTCGAGAACGCGACGAGGAAGCGAAGCTGACCAACTACACGCCAAAGCGCGGCCTGGGCAGTTCGCTCAGCTTCCAGATCGGCGAAGGCGATGATGAGGAATACACCGCCGGCAAGATCGCCGTCGAGTCGATCCGCCTGCTCGAAAAACACAAAGACAGCCCCTTCTTCATCGCCACCGGGTTTTTTCAGCCGCACTGCCCCAACGTCGTCCCTAAAAAGTATTTCGATCTCTATCCTCTCGATGAGATCAAAATGCCCGAGGAACCAGCCGGACATCACGAGACCTTGCTCGCGCCCGCGATCGCGTCGAACAAGCCGTATCCGTACTACGGCGCGACCAAGGAGCAGGCAAGAGAAACCAAACGGGCCTATCACGCAGCGATCAGCTTCGTTGACGCCCAGGTCGGCAAGCTTCTCGACGCCCTCGATCGCCTGAACCTGACCGACCGCACCATCATTGTCTTCTGGAGCGATCACGGCTTCTTCGTCGGCGAGCACGGGCTCTGGGGAAAGCAAAGTGTCTTCGAAGGATCGGCCCGCGTCCCCTTGATTATCGCCGCCCCGGGGAAAGCCGAGGGGAAGGTCTCGAAGCGCACGGTGGAATTGCTCGATCTCTACCCGACCCTCGCCGATCTGGCCCACCTGACCCCGCCGCCAGACCTCCACGGGGCAAGCCTGGTCCCCCTTCTGGACGACCCAAACGCCGCCTGGGAACGCCCGGCCTTCACCCAGGTCTGGCGAGCCAACTTCCCCGGCCATTCGGTGCGCACCGAACGCTGGCGATACACCGAGTGGGACAACGGCCGCCAAGGGATTGAACTGTACGACTATGACGCCGACCCGAACGAATATCACAACCTGGCCGAAAACCCCGAGTACGCCAAGACCGTGAAAACCTTGCGCAAGCTCGTGCGCCAGAACTGGCCGCCCGATACGTATTCTAACACGCGCAAGGCCCCTCCCAAGAAGGCAAAGTCGTGAGTGCGTCTTGACGTCGATCCCTCGGCCGAACCAAAATGGAGCTCTCGCCTGATGACACCCTTGAAATTTGCGGTCGTCGCCACGACGGTCTTGCTCCTTTCGGCGACGGCCAAGGGCGGCCCGCCCCCCCTGGATCGGCCGAACATCCTCTGGTTGACGAGTGAAGACCACGGTCCTCATATGGGTTGCTACGGCGATCTGCTGGCCTCGACGCCGAACGTCGACGCCCTCGCGGCCAAGGGGGTCATTTATACACACGCCTGGTCAAACGCGCCGGTCTGCGCCCCAGCCAGGACGACCTTGATTTCCGGCCTGTACGCGACCTCGACTGGCGGCGAATCCATGCGCAGCCGGGTGGCTTATCCCGCAGGCTTGAAGATGTTTCCGCAATGGCTTCGCAAGGCCGGCTATTATTGCACCAATAATGTCAAGGAAGATTATAACCTTGAGAAGCCCGGCAAGGTCTGGGATGTATCCTCAGCCAAGGCGCACTGGAAGGACCGTCAGCCCGGGCAACCGTTCTTCGCGGTCTTCAACTCCACGAAAAGCCATGAGAGCCAGATCCGGACTCGTCCGCACACCCTGATCCACGACCCCGCCAAGATGCGCGTGCCGCCCTATCATCCCGACACGCCCGAAGTTCGACACGACTGGGCGCAATACTATGACAGCGTGAGCGCCGCCGACGCCGACGCGGGCCTTCGTTTGAAAGAGCTTGATGAGGCCGGGTTGACCGACGACACGATCGTCTTCTACTTTGGCGACCACGGCTCGGGCATGCCTCGCAGTAAGCGCTGGCCGTACAATTCCGGCCTGCAAGTCCCCTTGGTCGTCTCGTTTCCCAAGCGCTGGAAGCACCTTGCCCCGAAGGACTATACGCCCGGCGGCCGTTCGGATCGCCTGGTGAGTTTCGTTGATTTCGCGCCCACGGTCCTGAGCCTCGCGGGCGTCCAACCGCCAACATCGATGCAAGGGCATGCATTTCTCGGTGAATTCGCGGCCCCACCCCAGCCGTTCCTCTACGGGTTCCGAGGCCGGATGGACGAGCGTGTCGACCTGGTCCGCAGCGCCACCGACGGACGCTATGTTTACATCCGAAATTATATGCCACATTTGATCTACGGCCAGCACCTCGCCTATATGTTCGAAACCCCGACCACACAGGTCTGGAAGAAATTGCACGACGAAGGGGCCTTGACTCCTATCCAGGATGCCTTCTGGAAGCCGAAGCCGTCTGAAGAACTCTACGACCTGAAAACCGACCCCGACGAAGTGCATAACCTCGCCGGATCGCCTGAGCATCAAGCCGTCCAAGCTCGTTTGCGAACGGCGCAACAAGACCTCGCCCGGTCGATCAGGGACGTCGGTTTCTTGCCCGAAGGGGAGCGGTTCCGCCGATCTCAATCCATCAGCCCGTATGATCTGGGTCACGACGACGCCCAATATCCATTCGACCGCGTGTTCGCAACGGCGGAACTCGCCTCAATACGTCAGGCCGATGCCTTGCCAGATTTGAAGACTGCGCTCGTTGATCCGAAGAGCGGGGTGCGGTACTGGGCCGCGCTCGGGCTCCTGATCCGTGGCCAGGCTGGGTTTGACGCCGCGAAGGACGCACTGCGAGCGGCGCTCGACGACCCTTCGCCGGACGTGCGGATCGTGGCCGCGCAGGCGATCAGCCAATATGGGACCGCCGATGATCTGGAGCGGTCCTTGGCACTGCTTGTGCAACTGGGCGACTGGTCCCACAATGACGTGTTCACCGTTCTGGGGGCCTTGAACGTCCTGGATTCCCTGGGAGCCAAGGCCGAACCCAAGGCGGCGGCCATCCGAGCGCTCCCTGAGACCGGGAAGTCGCCCAATCCACGCTATGCGTCGTATGTGCCGCGCTTGTTGGAGGAGGTCCG
>JBDTIR010000456.1:0-6404 GCA_039936275.1 Isosphaeraceae bacterium
CGGAGTCGACCCAAGAGCGAGCCGAACTTGCCCGCCTTGGCCGGCGGAGCGACGGGCGCGGCAGGGGCGTCGGCCGCTGGAGGCGGAGTTGCGGCTAGAGGCGGAGTCGCAACTGGGTTCGGGGTCGATGTCGGGATGGGCGGCGGGGTGAGATCGACGGCCGCCGGTCCCATGACCGGCGTCGGGTCAAGATTCACCAGGGTATAGACGCCGTCGTCGGACATCGAGGCCTGCGGCTGGTCCATGGTGGGCGTTCCCTCAAGCAAAGGCCAGGGAGGGGGTTCACAACTTCGGTAATTCCGGCGGTTTCGGCATCTCGGCCTTCTTCTTTTTCTTGGCGGCGTCGGCTGCCGGATTGCGTTTCGGCGGCGGCGGCACCTTGGCCTCGACCCACTTGAAGCCGAATGGGTCTTTGAGCTCGCGTTGAGCCATCAGGGCCCAGGGGGTCCCCGGATGGCTGGTAACGACCCGCTGGAGCAGTTCCTTAGCCTCCTGAGCGACGGCGGTTCGCTTCTCCGAATCAATCGTGTTGGTCGGCACCATCCGCCAGGCGTTCGAGGCCGGGTCCTGGAACTTCCTCGGGTCTTTCATCATCTGGGCGCAGGCGGCATTGTATTCGTAGCACCGAATGGCCATCGCCAGGAGCCGCCCTCGAATCAAATCATAGTGCGCCTGCCAGCGGCGGGACGTCTCTTTATCACGCATCTTGGCTACGGTGGTGATCGGCTCCAGGGCCGCCCTGACGGTATATTCCGCGCGAGCCGTCTTTTCCTGGTTACGTTTCATGGCCTCCTTGAAGTCCGGGCTGTCGGCCGAGGGGAACTCCAGGGAGGGTTGACCGGGGAGGTTTTGTTGCGCGACCATGGCGGCCTGGGTGACGGCCCTGCGGAGCGGTTTGCTGGCGATCATCTTCTCATATTCAGTGCGGCTGACCCAGTCTGGCCGGTATTCACGCATACCGGCCGGGTCGAAGGTGATCCGGGTCGCCCCCATCCGGGTCACGAAGTAGATTCCGCCGGTGGCTCCGGCCAGTCTGGAGAGGGCGTAGGGGCCGAAGCCGGCGTCCATGAACTCATACTGCGGCCCGGCGAACCAGAACGGCAGGCGGATGCCTTCGAGCATCACGCTTTCAGGCCCCTGGCGAACCGGCAGGTTGCGATAGGTCTTCTTGGTCTTCGGGTCGGTGTAATCAACATAGCCCTCAACCCGGCCGAAGAGGGCGGGCGAGCCAAGCACATAGACCGGCACCTTGGCCGCCCTGGCCTGCGCGATCGCCTCTTCCAGATGTTGCTCGTCGTCGCCGACCTCGTCGGTCACGACAATGATCATGGTTCGGTAAGCCTGGCCGTCCTTCTTGTACCGGCCCCACTTGCGGACGATGTCGCTCACGGTCTGGAAGGTTGACTCGATGCCGGTCGAGTCGAGCTCGACGTCGTTGATCGCGTTGCGGATCGTGCTGCGGTCGGTCGTCGGTTCCGGGGTCAGGAGCTTCCGATTCTTGCCAAAGGAGACGACCGAGGTCAACAGGCCGCCGTCGCGAATCAGGCGGTTCTGGTCCAGATCGGCGATATGGGCATAAACTCCGTCAATATATTTGGCCAGGTGCTCGCGTTCCGATTGAAGGCTGCCCGAGGCGTCGAACGCCCAGACGACCAGGGTACGGCCTTTTTCCATTCGGCGCAAGACTTCGACGGCGACGCGATCGACGGCCCCTTCGACGCCGCCGACGTGCTCCATGCCGGTCCCCTTGACCGAGATCGTCTTGTCCAGGCTGGTGACCGTCGGCAGGACGATGCCGGCGGCGACGGTCAGTTGGGCCTTGCTCAGGTCGGGGGCCGAACTCGCGTCCATGACCCGAGGCGTCTCAACGATCAGGGCCGAGAGGTTCGGCCCCGACGGCCCCTGGATCGGGGCAATCACCGTGTTGTCCAACTCGGCCAGGGCCGACTGGTCGAGCGTGGCGAAGTCTTCAAGCGAGGTATTGACAACCTCGGTGCGGAACTCGCGATGGGTCTCGGTATGGGCCGCGTAGCCCGCCATGCCCAGAGCCGCCAACATCATCAGGTGAGTCAGCACGCTGGCACCCACGGCCGGTAATTGCAGGTCGAGCCGGTCCCCAAACCACTGGGACAGGCCGGGTTTCACCTCTTCAAGCCGCCGGATCAGATCACGTAGCACGGTTCAGGACTCCCAACGACCGGTCCCTTGCCTTTTGGCGGACCGGGCGTCATCGCCCACCCTTTGCCGCCACCGATACATTGAATTCATCCATTAAGCTTACACCACCCCACCCCCGCGATGCAATCCGATTCGTGTTGACTTTTCGCCAAAGCATCATAGCCAAGACAGATCAGGGTGCGAGAGCATGCGTCGATGGAGGGAAGGCAGTATCGATGAGTACGGACCAAGGCTGCCTTTGTGACACCGGATTTCCTTCGAATCGTCCAGACCCGCCGCACCAACGGCCCGAGTCTCGTTCATATACAACGAGACCCGCCCCCAAATTGTTCGGTTCTTGCACCTCTCTTGCAGAAGAGTAGAACTCAAAATCGGGTGGAAGACTGGGCCCCTGAGTCGGCCCTTGTGGTAAACTCGAACGATTGACAAAGGGGGGAATCCGATAAGGACGATCCGGGCCGTCTACGAACATGGGGGCTTCCGACCGTTGGGGAATGTCGAGCTGCCGGAACGTTGCACGGTAGAGTTCAAGCCGAGGCCGATCGACCGGCCCCGAGCCGGCCCCACCGCCGGACGATCCAGAGCGCAAGGCGGCCTCACTGAAGGCCATTTATGAGGTCCTCGCCGAGCGTTACAAGAGTGGCGAGACGAACGTCGCGGCGAGGCATAACGAACACCAACCTTGACGCAAGACCGGGAGTTTGATCGGATCGTGAGCCCGACCACGTCGCCTCGCCAGATCGTCCCCTTGAGGCTGGAGGACGTCCCGGAACTGGGGCGGTTCCTGGCCGAGGGGTTCCACGCTCCGCCCGACGCCGAGTTCGCCGCCCCTGACGTACTGCGCTGGAAGTATCTCGAACCCTGGGGCGTGGACGACGGCCCGAGAAGCTACTTGGTCCACGACGACGGGCGGATCATCGGCCATGTGGGTTGCGCGGTCACGAACTGGCGGGTAGCCGGCAAGCCCGGCGCGGCCGCCTCAACCCTGCACATGATGGACTGGCTAGGCTCGCCGGCGCATCCAGGCGTCGGGGTCAGCTTGCTCAGGCAGACCCACCGCCGCACCGAGACACACTACGGCCTCGGCGGCAGTCTCTGGGCCAGGCGGCTCGATCGGGCCAGTCGCTACGAGGTCCTCGGCTCCGTGCCCGTCTTCCAGAAGGTGCTCCGTCCAGGCTACCGCCTCCGCTCAACAGGCGGGACGGGGCCGACGAGGCGCGTCCTGGCCTCGGCCAGAGACCTTGTTCGCATGGTCAGGCAACGAGGGGAAACGCCGGCAAGGCGGATCGGCCTGCGCCGGGTCGAGACCTTCGGCAACGAGGTGGAGGACGTGCTCGGGCGGGTCGAACCCCCTTTGGTCTTCACCGACCGCCGGCCTTCCCTGTTGAACGCCATCCTGCGTTATCCGCGAACGGGCCTCACCGGCTGGCTCCTGGAGATCGAGGGCCAGGTTGTCGGGTTTGCACTTTTGGCCTTGAAGAGTCAGGGCAAGGCCAGAGTCGGCAAGGTGGTTGAGTGCTTCTTGACGAACGGGAACCCCGACCTCTGGCACTCGAGTTTCGATGCCTTGGCCAATGAGTTACGGGATCAGGGAGCCGACGTCGCGCTAGCTATCGGCAGCGTCCCCCGGGCGTCGACCGCGCTGGCCAGGGCCGGGTTCACCCACGCCCACGACCTGGAGTTCCACCTCCACGACCGCGCGCGAACCGTCCCCCGTGATCAACCGTTCCATCTGACGTTTCTCGAAGCCGACTATGCGTACACCTGAAACGGGGATCGCGAGTCTCCCAACGGACGATCAACGTCCAGAATGGCGAACCGTTCGGCGAATTGGTCGGCCAGAAGTCCTTGGTTCTCACCGGCCAAGAACAAGAGCGTGTCGCCGGTCTCGCGATCGCGCATCAGCCGGCAGCCTTCGGGCAGATTGGCCACGAGCCAGGGGAACGGCCCACTTCCGATTAGCTCGCGAGGGTCGACCGCCTCGATTGGCGCGAAGCTATAATGAGGGATCGGGCGATCGTTTCGTCCTGAGAAAAACGCCATGCTGCGAAACAAGGGGATCTTCATAAAAGCTTCTCCTCGATATTCAGCGTGGAGGGTTCGGGGGGGAGAGAGAACCATCCGGTTTCACACACCCAGCCTCCCCTTGTAGTTAAAGACACGATTTCTCAAGGAAACGGACACACTTTTTCCAAGTTTTTTGTCCAACAAGGCCCTCACGCCCCTCATTTGGCTTTGAGACCAAGGCGGGCGGGGTCGTCGGGAGTGTGAATGTCGCCTCTGGGACGGATCGTGAATAAACGGGACTTCCTGGCCCGTCGTCTGGGCAACGCCGGCCTGCTCCGACTTCTGGAGCGGGTTGGACGCCGGCCCTGCCTGTTGGTGCTGAGCTACCACCGGATTGGCGATCCGGCGGCGAGTCCGTTCTATGGCCCGATCTTCTCGGCCACTCAGGACGACTTCCGGGCGCAGGTCGCGCTCCTTCGCGACCGGTTTCGCCTGATCGACCTGGACGACGCCCTGACCATCGCCGCGTCTGGGTTTCGCCTGGATCGTCCCTCGGCCTTGATCACGTTCGACGACGGCTACCGTGACAACGTCGAGCTGGCCCTGCCCGTACTGACCGACCTGGGCGCGCCGGCCGCGTTCTTCATCCCTTCGGGGTTCCCCGAGTCAGCCAGGCTTCCCTGGTGGGACCACGTCGCCTACGTCCTGAACCGGACCAGGCGGCCGAGCCTGACGCTCGACCTTCCCGAGCCATTGACGATCCAACTTGGCCAGACCGACCGGACCAACGCCATCGCCGAGGTCATCGGTGCGTTCCTCCGCGTCGATCGGGCCGACGATCCGCTCCTGGCCGAGCACCTGGAGCAGCGCGCCGAGGTGGACGTCTCGGCCGACAATCCTGGTCAAAACCTGTTCGTGAGCTGGGATCAGGTTCGTCAACTGGCCGACGCGGGCATGTCGATCGGTTCGCACTCGCACAGCCACCCCAACTTGGCGAAGCTCTCCGAGCCTGAGCAGCGAGTTGAACTGGTTCGCACTCGCCAGACCCTGGAGCGGGAACTCGGCAGAGAAGTGGCGACACTGGCCTACCCTTACGGGGTCGCCGACGCTGTCAGCGACGCCACCAGGCGACTGGCCGGCGAGGCCGGTTACCGTCTGGCCTTCGCGCTCTCAAGCCTGGTGAACCGCCCGGGGACGGCCGACCCGCTCTTGCTTGGCCGCATTCTGGTCGGCTCGGCCGACTCGCTTCCGCTCTTCAGGGCGAGGATGGCCCTGGCGTCGGCCTTCGGCTCCTCTCCTTTATAAGGAGTGCGGCGCGGCCGGTTCCGCCCATCGTTTGCGACCAGCATGGAATCGCCTCGCTGCCCCGAAGCTCAATGGTTGACGGCGCGCGGCCCTGCCCGTTACCATCAAACCCGAACGGCCAGCCCAAGCCCGACGCCAAACCCAAAAGGCGCCGGCACACGTTTCGGCCGCGACCGAACCCCTTCGAGCCCCGGTGCCTGACCTGTGCGGATCTTGCTTACCAACGATGACGGCGTCTTCGCCCCCGGCTTGCGCGCCTTGCGCAATGAACTGACCAGGCTGGGCGACGTCACGGTCATCGCGCCTGCCCTGGAACAAAGCGGCGTCGGCCACTCAATCACCCTGCTGGCCCCCATGGTCGTCAAGCCGGTCGACGACGAGGACGGCTCCCCATTGGGCATCGCCGTTGAAGGCAGCCCGGCCGACTGCGTCAAGCTGGCCGTCAATGAGCTGCTCGACCGCCCGCCCGACTTGATCGTCTCGGGCATCAACTCCGGGGCCAACGCCGGCATCAACGTCCTGTATTCCGGCACGGTGGCCGCGGCGATCGAGGGGGCCTTCTTCAAGATCACCAGCATCGCCGTCTCGCTCGAGTTCACCGAGCGGTTCGACTATCCCCACGCCGCCCGCCACGCCGTCCGGATCATCGAACGCATCCTCAGCAATCAGCCGCCGGCCGGGTCGCTGTTCAATATTAACCTGCCGGCCCACTCGCGCGGCGAACCCAAAGGGGTGCGGGTCGTGCCCATGGGCATCGGCCGCTACGGCGAGGGGTTCGAGAAACGCCAGGACCCTCGCGGACGCACCTACTACTGGATGACCTACGCCCCCCCTTACCAGATTGAAGGTCCAGAGACCGACGTGACCGGCCTCATCGAAGGCTACATCACCGTTACCCCCCTTCACTTCGACAT
>JBDTIR010000457.1:0-3248 GCA_039936275.1 Isosphaeraceae bacterium
GAACGGCTCACGGTCGTCGTGCTGGCCGACGCCCGATCGTTCGCCGCGTTCACGGGCGAAGACGAAGGTTCGGCCGTCGGCGGGATCTATGATATCCAGACGAACCGGCTTGTGATCTTTGACAACCGTTCGCGCGGCGGAACTCAAGGGGCGCGGGCCAACTCGGTCGCTCTCTTCCATGAAGCGACCCATCAGTTGACCTACAACACCGGCCTGCTCGACCGCCGCGGGGACGTGCCGCTCTGTATTACCGAAGGTTTAGGGATGGTTGGCGAGGTCCGCAGACCGCGCAACCTGGGAAAAGTCGGCGACCGCAACGTCAGGCGAATCGAAGACGTCCTGGTGCCAACCTTGCGACAAGGGCGTCCCTTGATCCCCTTGCGAACCTTGTTCGAGGATGACGTCTTCGATGACACCAGTCGTCAGCAGCTCGCCTATGCGCAGAGCTGGCTCCTGGTTGACGACTTGCTCAGAGACGCCGAGATGCGTCCCGGGTTCCGGTCGTACCTCCAGACGATTCAGCCCAGGCGCGACGGCCACCAGCGAATCCGGGACGTCGAGGCGACCCTGGGAGACCTCGACGTCCTTGACCGCAAATTACGTAATTACGCGATCAAAGTGAGCCGACGTTGATTTAGCCGAGTACGGGATTGAGGCCCATGTTTTTGCGCATCTCGGCGCGTTGTTTCTCGTATTGCATCAAGAGTTTACGGTCTCGGCGGTGCTGGCGTTCCTTCTTGCGTTGGGCCGTCATGACCAGGCGCCTCCAGGCGGGGCTCGTGAGTTCCCCTTTGCCTTTGTAGCGGCGTCGGAGCCGCGCGGCGGGTTTCTCGCCGTAGGCTTCGAGGATCTCATCGTCAAGAGAGACGAAGATCTGGGCGAGGCCGGGGTCTCCTTGGCGGGCGCAACGGCCGATAAGCTGGCGGTCGATCCGCAAGGATTCGTGGCGCTCGGTGCCCAGGACGTGGAGGCCGCCTTGGGCCTTGACGGCGTCGCTGAGCTTGATGTCGGTCCCTCGTCCGGCCATGTTGGTGGCGACCATGACCTTTCCGGGCTGTCCAGCCTGGGAGACGATCTGGGCCTCGATCTCGTGGTTCTTGGCGTTGAGGATCTGGTGCTCGATTCCGGCCTCGGTCAAGAGGGCGCTCAGCCGCTCAGACTTTTCGATCGAGCGGGTGCCGATCAGGACCGGGACGTTTTTCGCGTTCAGGCGGACAATCTCTTCGGCGACGGCCTGGAACTTCTCGGCCTCGGTCGAGAAGATCCGGTCGGGGACTGAGATCCGCCGCCCCGGGCGGTTCGTCGGCACCCGGAAGACGTGGACCTTGTAGATCCTTCGCATTTCCCTGGCGTCGCTCCAGGCGGTGCCGGTCATGCCCGCGAGTTTCTTGTAACGCTTGAAGAAGTCTTGCACCGTGACGCGCGCCGCCGTGATGGTTTCCAGGGTAATTTCGAGCCGTTCCTTGGCCTGGATCGCCTGGTGCAAGCCGTCTTGCCACTGTCTGCCGGGCATCAAGCGGCCGGTGAACTCATCCACGATGACGACTTCGCCGTTGACGGACACGTAATCGCGGTCGAGCAAATAGGCGATCTGAGCGCGCAAGGCGCGTTCGACATATTCATAAAGGCCGTCGACGGTCAGGCAAGAGAAGGCCGAATGGCCGGCGCGGGCTTGGACCTTGCGGCGGCCGGTCGCGTTCAGTTCGGCCTTGCGCTCGGCCGGGTCGTACTTGAAGTCCTTGCCCCTGACCAGAGTGGCGGCCACCTCGTCGGCACCGTAGTAGGCGGCTGATTCTTCCTGGGTCGGCTGGTTGTTGGCCCCAATAATCAAAGGGGTCCTCGCCTCATCGATCAGGATGCTGTCGGCCTCGTCCACCATGCAGAAGAAGTGGGTTCGCTGCACGGGCTTGGCCGAAACCGGGTCGTCGCCTCGGCCAAGAAAGGCTTGCTCGAAGGTCTTGCGCTGGCCGTCGTTGCCCATCTGGTCGCGCTTGAGTTCATCGCGCAGGAAGTCGAAACCGAGTTCCTTCGACGTGCCGTAGGTGATGTCGCACGCATAAGCCGCTCGACGTTCCTGGTCTTGCTGACCGGTCTGAATGCAACCGACGGTCATACCCAGGAACCGATAGACGTTGCCCATCCAGTCGGCGTCACGCTGGGCAAGGTAGTCGTTCACTGTGACAATATGCACACCTTTACCCGGCAAGGCGTTGAGAAACGCCGGCAAGGTTGCGACCAGGGTCTTGCCTTCGCCGGTTTCCATCTCGGCAATCGAGCGGAAGTGGATCGCCGCGCCTCCGACGAGCTGCACGTCATAGTGCCGCTGCTGGATCGTACGCTTGGCGGCCTCCCGGACCAGGGCGAACGACTCAACAAGCAACCCGTTGAGCGAGTCGCCTTGTCTGGCGCGAAGCCGGAGCTTGTAGGCGCGATCGCGCAGTTGGTCGTCGGTCTCCAGTTCCAGGGAGGGCTCCAAGGCGTTGACCCGCTCGGCATAGAGGGCGAATCGGCTGAACCTCGCCGAGTGCGACGGCCCGCCCAACCGCTGAACCTGGTTCAGCCACGTTGGCCCCAATCGGTTCGACATAACCCGGATCTCCCAAATCTCGCAGAACACTACGGCTGGACGCAATCATCTCAAAGCGGGCCCATCAATCAACCATCGCGCCTTTTTTTCTCGACGTGCGCGCGGGGCCAACCTATCTGGAGAGAATAGGACAGTCAGGCGGCCAACTCTCCCGAACGATTTGGCCCGGATTGGGGGGGCTACCCGGCCGGGGGAGTCGAGTCGAGGTGTGGCGCGGTGGCTGACGCTCCGGTTCCACACCCCGCTCATCGAACCGGACGGGACTATCTCAGGCATCCGGCTCTCGGACTCAACGCGCACGCAAACTTGCGTGAAACATCGCCGGAAAGCGTCCCGACCTCATGGGAAGTTTTAGACTGACGTCACTCTCCTTGGCGCCTGCCCGCTCGCTGGACCGCAAATCGGCCCATGTTTCTCGAAGGCTCCGGCGGCTTCGTGGCCTCCACCGCCGCTCCAATAGCGACCGGCTGGAGCGATCCGGTTGCCGGGCGAGAATTTCAACCGCTGAAGATCCACGCCTTCTCACGGCGCACCGGTGGCTTCGTTCGGTCGTGGACGATCGGGGCGAGGATCGCTCTCGACCCCCTTGGAAACAGGGGGACGATTTTCGGCAATTGACGTCGGTCTTTCGCCTCCTCAAGTCACATGTGAGGACGACCAC
>JBDTIR010000458.1:0-4349 GCA_039936275.1 Isosphaeraceae bacterium
TATTGTTGCCGTTCGCGACCAAGAGATCAAGGGCACCCGCTTGCTTGACCTTGAAATGAGGTGCGTCCACGGATTCTGGCAGACCAGCCGAGGGCGGCTGGGCCAGACCATCGAATGTGGGACAGCCGCCCTCGGCTGTCCCGGTCCCGCCAGAATCGGTTGGCGCACCCTTGAAATGGGGCGTCGGCGGGGCGAACCGGCTTGACAACCGGCGACCGAGACGGATCATGGGCGTCTCGACGACGTAGTAGCTTACCGTAGCGCACGCGAACACAGCCAGGATACTGAGCGGCAGGGTTTGCACGGGCCTCAAGACGTCGGGGTGCTGCGCATTCTGATCGATCAGGAACAACTGCTGCCAGAGATAGAGGCTGAAGGAGAGCCGGCCGACCCACCTCATCGGGGCCGCCTCCAGCAGTCGGCCGATGAGGGTTTCGGGACGGAGGACCGTTCCGACCAGCAAGAACGGGATCAAGGCCGCCTCGGCGATCAAGTGGAGCGGGGGCCGATACGCGACGCTCCCCACGAAGGCCGCCGCCATCACAAGCCAGACACGGGGGGTAAGCCAGCGCGCAAGCCGCTCGCGCCAGGCCGGTTCGTCCAGTAAAAGCGCCACCCAGCAGCCCCAGAAGAGGCCGTCCAGAAGCACGTCGGTGCGCATGTAGAAGTTCACCCCTGGCCAGTAGCGATCGAGCAGCTCAAGACGGATCCCGATCACCCGCCAGACCCCAATCCCCAAGGCCAAGGGCGCCACCGCCCAACGGGCACGACGGACGCCTAGAAAAATCAGAAGCGCCGGCCAGATCAGATAGAAATGCTCCTCCACCGCGAGCGACCAGAAATGTCCGGTGTACCAGCCCCGATCCGCCGAGGGGTCGGACGAGACATACGGCAAGTAATTCCGCAAAAAAACCGCGCAGGAAACAAACTCCCGGCGATGGACCACCAGGACCCCTGCCGCCGTCAGCGCGCCCAGCACGGAAAGATAGGTAAAGTACGCGGGGAAGATGCGAACGCTCCGCCGCGTGTAGAACCCGACCAGGCTGATCCGGCCAGACCGCCGGGACTCCTCAAGAAGTCGGGAGCAGATCAAGAAGCCGCTGATGGCGAAGAAGACATTGACGCCAACCGCCCCGCGCATGGTCGCCGGAGACGGCAAGGCATGGCAAGCCATGACGCCCGCGATCGCCAAGGCTCGCCAGCCGTCAAGGGTCGGCAGGTATCGCCCCGAAGCCGGACCCGTTCGCGATCCGGCGGGCGGGCTCGTCTGGTCCATGACTCTGCCAACTCCGTTCCCGGGCGAGGAGGCTCGCATCCAAAGAGGTCGAGCCGGTCGCCGCGAATCCATTACTCTGGACCAGAATCGTCCGAAACGTCAAGCCAACCAAGGCGGATTGCCGAATCGAAATATAAGATTGATCCGGCTCTCGATCTGGCCTAGAATTTGCTATGAGGGCCATCTCGATGACCGTCCGCAGATGCCAAATACCCAAACGCGGCGGACGGCCCCCAACCTTGGGTGAGGAGCACCCGTTCATGATCCGCGAAATCCCCGAATCCCATCCGCTTCATCGCCTCTTTCGTGGCCTGGCCGAACAGACCTTCATGAGTGAACTCGGCATCGGCGATCCCGGGTTGGTCGGCTACGTCGCCGACCTCTTGGCCCGGTTCGTACCCACCGAGAACCTCTGGCGGCTCCGCGACGCCCAGGGGGGGCGGTTGACCGAGGTCGCCGCGATGTTGACCGAGGCCGAAACCACGGCTGACCACGGCCGACGTCGCGAATGCCATCGCCACGTCGGCGACTTCACCCTTTTCTGGACCGGCGTTTATCCCGAAGCCCTGCCAAAGCTTCAGTCGAGCCAATCCGCCGATCACCTGATCAATTACCAGCGCCAGGGGAAGCGGTCGTACTACCTTGCCAGTACCTTCGAAGGAGAGGAAGCCCCGGTCTTCCGCCGCCTCAGCGCCGAGTTCGAACTCTGCGCCTTCGGCCTGTCTCGCGTTCGTAGCGAGTGGGAGCGTCACGACGGCGAACCCCGTTTGCGCGGCCCGATCCTCTAAATCCGTTCAGGGTGGAGCATCCCACGATCGCTGATGGAATCGATCGGCCAACGACGAGCAAAATTCAAGACCCTCTACCTACGTCTTGGTGGACCTGATAATCTGGGTGGCCCCGGCTTGGGGAGGAAGGGGCCACCAGTCCATGGCGCGCCGATCGAAGTCTCCGAGTAAATCGGCGAGTACCACGAAGCAGGGGCCCACTCGGCTTCGGCTTGACGACCTGCGTCGCTTGGGCACGGCCCTGGGCTCGGCCGTGGGCCTGTCGCCATCAAGGGCGGCTGCGTTGACCACGCAACTCGTCTGGTTTGATATGATTAGCGCGGAACGATTCGGAATCGCCACGCTGATGGAAATTTTGGAACAAATTGAGCGCGGAGAGATTGACCCCAAGGCTGACGGGGTGATCGGTGCCGAGCACGCCGCGACGGCGAACCTTGACGGCCAGCGCGGCGTGCCGATCTTGATTCTGGCGCGTGCCGCGAGCCTGGCGAGCGAGAAGGCGAGAGACGTTGGCGTTGGCCTGGTCCGAGTCACGGGGTTGGGGCCGTTGGGCTCGGCGGCCCCGTTGGCGGCTGAGATGGCGATCGGACCCGAGGCGGGCCTGGTGCTCGGACCTCAAGGGGCGTGGAGTCTGGCATTGCCGACGTCCGAAGGGCTGCCCGCCGTCTTTGACTCGGCCCTGGCCGGGCCGAACCCTCCAGGTCCCCCGACGGCCGTCCAGCCTTGGGGCCTCTTGGTCCCTGACGGCGGCTGGTTGGTCGTGGCCCTGGCGGTGTCGGCGCTTGAGCCGTTAGTGGTCTTCCATGAGCGGATCGACTCCGTGCTCCGAGGCGAGGTCGAGTCTCCTGGCTGGCTTTTGCCTGCCCCCTGGACAGCTCGCCGTCAGGCCGTTCGAGAACAAGGGGTGCCGCTCAGCAACGAAGTTCTCAACGCCTTGAGACGCGGCGCCGAGCGGCTTGGCGTGGCGTTTTCTGATTGAGCAGGGAACGACTCTCGTTCTGGGATCTTCCAGATCGTGAATCAGTAGGTCGTCTGGCGAAGGTTGGCGGTGTGGGGCATCTGGTTAACGTCGCAGGCGTCACAACGCGGAATGCCGTCAGCGTGTGCATCCAGGCCTGGTTTCGGTTCCTTGACTGTTCGATTCGACCCGAGCAGGTCGACGGCGTCGGACGCGGCGAGACGGCGACGCTGGCGCCTTCGTTCCAGGATCAGGCCGATCGCTTGCAGCGCCACCCACCACGACAGGGCGTAAATCAGGTAGCAATGGTCAGGGTTCAAGGCCATGAGCAGGCCGGTGAAGTACATCTGCACTGCTGGGATAAAGTATCGCCAGCCGAGCAGATAGGCCATGGTCATGAAGCCGAAACTGCTCAACGTGCTCAGCGGCGGCTTGAACCAGAGCTGATCCATTCCGGTCAGATTGTTGAGCGACGCCAGGTTAAAGGACAAGATCAGAAAGGTGATCCAGACCCGCGCGATCAGGCCTGCCAGGGGGGTCGAGCGATACCAACCCCGCCCCGCGATTACGCGCAGGACCAGGATGACGCCGAACAACTCCAGGCCCCAGGCCAGAACGTAGTGGATTTCATGGCGGTCTCCCGAGACATGCAAGAGGTGGCAGACCAAAAAGACCGCCAGATGGACCCAGCCGACCGCCATCAAGGCCAAGCCCCAACGATCGCGAGAGGCGACGAAGTCCAGGTCAGCCACGGGTCCGGCGAGCCAGTCTGTGCGAACTTCGGGACGGTGAGGGCTCTGGTCCATGATGGCCACGATCTCCGTGTGGGGTCAGTTTCAGAGCGTGCGATCAGTCGGGCGCGACGTTTTATTATCGACCGTCCGCAAAGGGCATCGAGAGTGGATCGGGGGAGCCGAGGGTGGGGCAGCCAGAACATTCCGCAGGACCGTCAAGGAAATTCAAAAATATCAATCAATTACGGAGCATGTAACGATGCGTCAACGACGGCTGGGACGGACGGGCTTGAAGGTTTCGGAAGTCTGCCTGGGAACGATGACCTTCGCCGGTCAGTGCGATGAGTCCACGGCGAGGGCCATCCTTGACACGGCGGCCGATCGGGGCGTGACCTTCATTGACACGGCCGACGCCTACCCGATCCCGCCCGATCCAGAGACCGCGGGGCGGAGCGAGGAGGTCGTCGGCCGTTGGCTCCAGGGGAAGCGCGAGTCATTCATCGTGGCGACCAAGTGCGGCCTCAACGTCGGCCGAGGCCCGAACGACCGAGGGCTTTCCCGCCTGCATATTCTCAAGGCGTGCGAGGCCAGCC
>JBDTIR010000459.1:0-2321 GCA_039936275.1 Isosphaeraceae bacterium
GCGATGCCGAAATCGAGGACCTTGACGAAGTCGGGCACGCCGCCGCGACGGCACAGGTGGATATTAGCTGGTTTAATGTCACGATGGATCAGGCCAATGGCGTGGGCCTCGGCCAGGGAGCCGCAAACCTGGGTCAAGATCTCGACGACCCGCCCTTCGGGCTGGGGGCCGTAGCGCTCGACGAGGGTCTGGAGGTCGAGCCCGTTGAGGTATTCCATCGCGTAATAGAACAGCCCCTCGGGCGTGCGGCCGTAGTCATAGATGACGATGGTGTTGGGGTGGTTGAGCTTGCTGGTGAGCTGGACCTCGCGCTCGAAGCGGGCGATGGTGGCGTCGGTCGTCTTCTCGGGGCTGAGCAGCTTGATGGCGGTGGGGCGGTGAAGCATGGCGTGGTGGGCGCGATAGACGACCCCCATGCCCCCTTCGCCGAGCTTCTCCTCGATGGCGTAGCGGCCGAGCTGGCGGGCGGCCAGGCTCTCATTGCGTAAGTCGAGTTGGAGCCTGGCTGTGTAGACGGTGGAGACAAAGACGGCCGCCGCGGCGACGCCCAGGAGGGCCAGCATCGACCAGAACGTGAGCCGAAGAATGGTCGAGGACCGATATGCTTCGGCCTGGTCGATGTTGGTCGTGACCCCGAAGTCGTACTCGGGCAGCCAGGTCCAGGCGGCGACGACCGGCACGCCTCGGTAATCGCGTTGCCCGTCGGCATTGACCCCGGAGTGGCCCTGAATGGCCTCGGAGACCGTTCGGACCAGGGGCTGCTGGCCGCGCCTGGTTTTCGGCCGACCGCCCGCCATCATGTCGATCCCGGGGTCGCGGAGCTCGAGATTCAGGTCGGATCGGACATGCGGCTGATCGGCGATCAGGCCGATCCGCTTCAGGTCGTCGTCGAACCGGCTTCGCGACAGGAGCAAGCCGTTCCGGTCAAAGGCGTAGGTCTCGCCGGTGTCGCCGAACCTGGCGATGTTCAAGACCATCGTGAGGGTCCGTTCGGTTCGCATCCGGAAACCAAGCACCGCGATCACCTGGTCGTCGTCGCCTCGAATCGGGGCCAGAACGAACAAGGTCGGCACGCCTATTCGTTCTTTCCCATCCAGGTCGGTCAACGGGAGAACGGAGGGTCTTGGCCTTGAGATTGTTGCCTTGCCTGCCAAGACCGAGGCGAGGACGTCGGTCTCTTCCACCCCGACCGATCCGCCAATCTTCAGGTCGCGCGAGGCGGTGATGATCCGCCCTTTTCGGTTGATGATCCGGAACCCTTCGTATTCGTAATTGCTCAGCCAGGGTTTGAACACCGCGCGCAATTGGACTAACTCCGGGGCTCTGAGCAGGGCGGCCGTCTCCTGGTCGCCGCGCGCGACCAACTCGCCAACGAGCCTGCGGACGTCCGGGTCGTTGGCGGCGATCGTGGTGACGGCCTCATGCGCGCGGAAGAGGATGCGCAAGGCCGCCACGTCCGCGTTCAGCAGGACCTGGAGTTCACCGGCCATCTGAGCTTTCATGGTCGACCCGACCGTGATCTTGAGCCAGAACCCCAGGCCAGCAAGCAGTACGGCAACGATCAAGGGCCAGACCCAGAGCTGCGTCTTCAGAAAGAGACTCGTCGCTGAGACCGACTTGCCCATTGATCGAGATTGCAAGCGAGAGAGCGAACCGCTCTTTAGGGCGTCGGTTAATCTGTTCATAAGTCAAATTCCGCACGGCCCCAGTGGATCGCGATGACAAGCGAGTTCGCCGATGCGTCCCGTTTCTTGGGATGATTTCTCTGGATCGATCGCAAAATGGCGAGCAAGGCGCATCGTCCGGCGGGGAAAAACGCGGCTGGAACGCTCTCTTGCATCCACTATCCAGGATCGCATTGATAAATTCAAGTAGCGTCATCAACGTGAACCGGATCGCGCCCATCGCTCGTCGAATTCACGACTTCGGCGCAAACGCAAATGACGTCGTGCGTCCGTTTAGGTACGGGGCTTGTCACGACCTTGCCCCTTGAATTGCCCGAGATTCTCCTTTAAGGATAGGACGTGATCGAGAGGGCTTGTGTGACAACAAAGGGGGGCGACCGGTCCGACCGGCTAGCCTTCGACGTTGAAATCGAACAGAAGGGAATTGTTCAATGGATCTCAGATCTCCGGCCCTGGATCGGCGTCGGTTCCTGAAGACATCGGCTGCCTTAGCCCTGGCCGCTGGCATGGGAGGGCGGTCGTCAATAGGCAGCGAGGTTGGGGTGGACGCGGGGCTTTTCGCCACCGACAACGACACGATCCAAGAGGCGAGGCGCGCGGCCCTTGCGATCCTCAAACCGAGCGCGAGCGAACTGC
>JBDTIR010000460.1:0-3394 GCA_039936275.1 Isosphaeraceae bacterium
GGTCAAGGCTGGCCACCGCCGCGCGTAAGGCTTCGGGATCAACCCCGGCGTCTACGAGAGCGCCGAGGGTCATGTCTCCCGAGATCCCGCTGAAGCAATCAAAATAAGCGATGCGCACGCCGGACACCTTTTTCGTCAACGCCGATTGGCCGAGGCAACTTACCGCCCCATTCTATCCGAGGTCCACCCATCCGCAAGGGAGGATCGCCCGCCGAAGGCCCGAGGAGGGTGCGCCAACGGTTTCTGGCAGACCAGCCGCCCTCGGCTGTCCCTGTTCCGCGACCTCTGGAATTCGTTACGCTTTCCTTGGCGATTCCTGCAATCAGGCCGTCACTCCGAATTCTTTCAAGGACTCCCGGAGCCCATCGAGCCCCTGGTAATGCACGGCGTTCAGGCCCAGGGCGTGGGCAGGCTCGACGTTCAAGGCCCGGTCGTCAATAAAGACCGCCAGATCGCGCCGGCAGTCGGCGATCCCAAGTGCGTTGAGGTAAATTCCTTCGTCGGGCTTCACCTGACCGATGTAGCACGAGGTCAAGAAGGCCCGAAACAGCTCATTGAGCCGGAATTCCGAGACCCGGTGCTGGTGCAGCTCGCGCGACTCGTTATTGAGCGTGAACAAGCGGTATTTCCCCGACATCGCCAGGGTGCGGACCCAATCCAGGGTCTCGCCGTCGCCCAATGGCTGCGACTGCTGGAACATGAACGCCTTGAAGTCTTCGACCGAAAACGGCCTGGGTGTGTGAAAGACGGTCTTCTTAAGATAGCCGTCCAGGCTGAGCCGGCCGGTCTCGAAGGCCGTCTTGAGCATCTCGTGCCGGGTCTGGAAGACCGGATAATCGATCTGGAATTCCTCGGCCGCCCGCTTGCGGGCACCGGTGTCCCAGCCATTGGTCAAGAGCACGCCCCCCACGTCGAAAAAGAGCGTCGGCACGTCGGTCATGAGTATGTCCCTTTTGAATAATGAATCACAACAAGTATATCATATTATTAATTGATTTAAATTAAAATGTCTAAACTCGGAATCTATTCTTAAAGAACAACGATACACAGCGCCGAACTGCCGTGAAACGATCATTTAGGCTGATCAAGGCTCGTCGTCTTCGGGCGGTTCCGGTGTCGGGTCAAGATAGGCTTCGACCTCCAGGCCCCGCAGATAATCCAGGGCTTCGTCGGCCGTACCGACCGGGACGCCCGGGATGCGGCCGGCTTCGTCCAGGTCACGGAGGAGGATCAGGTCTTCGAAGTACGCTGACTCCTGGAGGGACTGACGCGCCTTCGGGCTGAGCGATCGATCGGAGTGGACCATCAGGTCCATGTGGTGGGCGATCAGCCAGGTGGTTCGCTCGGTGATGGTCCCGCGCAGGGCCTCCAGGGCGGCGGCGACGTGATCGCGCGGGTCGATCGCTTTGCCGACGTCGTGCAGGAGCGCGGCCAGGAGGAATTCTTCGTCGTAAGGGCGAGCATGACGGGCCAGGTCGAAGACCTGGAGACTATGGTAGAGCGCGTCCCCTTCCGGGTGGTACTTTGGGGACTGCTTGACCGCCTCCAAGGGGATGAGCCGCAGCCGGTAGACCATAAACCGATCGACAACGTCGCCGATTCGCTCAACCAGGGCGTCGTCTTCGGGTTCCGGTTCGGGCGGATCGGGCAAATCCACCTCGTCGTTCGAGCGGACCAGGGCGAGCACCTGTTCGCGGACCTCGGAATCTGAGGGCAGGTCGCCCGGGCGAACCGTGTGCCCGAGGACGGCCGCCGCCCGCCGCTTGGCCGCGTAATATTCCGCCTCGGTCGCCTCGCGCAACGGGCCTTCACCGTCCTCAGGCCCGATGACGCTGATCATCCTTCGCGCCGCTTCCGCAGCGATCTGCTGGCGGAGCCGCGACCCGCCTCGGGGGGTCCGATATTTTTTCTTGAACTTGTCGTGCATGATCCCATCTTACGTCGGACGACCCACCGACGGGAGCCCAACCGGCTCGGGAATCTAGGTCCAAGTTTGAGATTCCGATCACTTGACGCCGCACACAAGGTCCGTCGATGCCATTGAGGCCCCAGACTCCTTGAATTCCTCCAGGACTTCGGCCTCGCGTGAGGGATCGACGGCCCTGACGGCGTCAGAGACCACGACGACGCGATACCCTCGGGACCGCAGCCCGAGCACCGCGGCGCGAACACAGTAATCGGTCGCCACGCCGTAGACGATGAACGTCGGTTGATCGCGGCTGTAGCGGGCGATGATCCGATCGGCGTCTGGATGAGAAAAGAGGTCGTACCGCTGCTTCTGGAGGGTCAGATGCGGCGGCGGATCACCTTCAAATCGCTCCCCGGGCCCAACCACCAGAGAGCCCGGCCAGGCCGTCGCCTCGACCCGTTCCTCTCCAGGGGTGCCGACCAGGCAATGCGGCGGGAACGGTTCGGGGTCAAGCTCGTCGAGCGTATGAGCGCAGGCGGTCGCCAGGACGGGAATCCCTTGCCGACGCGCAAACTCAGTCAAGCGGGCCAGTTGAGGCAAGATCGCCGACGAACCCGGGACCGGCAGAGCGCCGTCGTTGTCCAGGAAGTCGCGCTGGGTGTCGATATCGACGAAGACGAGCGGGCCGTCGAGCATGGGGCGAAGCCTTTCAAAAGAATGACCGATCAACGGGCGAGGCGACAGGCGAACACCTGGGCGATATCGTCCTCGGTGGCCGGCCCGAAGTAAACCACCACGTCAAACCCGGCGTCTTGCAATCGCTCGGGAAGATCAGTGCCAAACTCGGTGAAGACCGGATAGCCGGAATCGCCCCCCGGGTGGCAAATCGGGGTCGCGTGGTGCTGGATCTTGCCGTCAAGGCTGAGACTCGCCCTGGCGAACGTCGTCGGCACTCCGGGCGCGATTGGCACGGTGAACAGGTGTTGGCCGTCCGGAGCGAGTACGCGGCGGACCTCGCTCAAGGCGGCCGACAGGTCAGGAACATGCTCCAGGGTCTCCGAGGTCACGATCAGGTCAAACGAGGCGTCCGGATAGGTCAGGCGGGTCAGGTCTTCGCAACGAACGCCGTCCTGAATCGTTCCCGGCTCGACGCCTTCGAGGTACTCGGAATAGGCCAAACCTGGCAAGCGGGCGAGTTCGGCGTGCAGGCCGTCCACCCGGTTGATCTCGGCCACGCGGAGAGTTTGGATCTCAGGCGAGCGGACCCAGGCGCGCACCGAACGCGCCGGGGCAGGGGGGGAACCGATCGGATACCGATTCAGCAAGACCCGGGCCAACCGACGCGCCCGCAACTTGGCCCCGCACAAGCCGCAGTCGTTCGATTCCTTCCTCGCCAACGCCTCGGCCCCCCTGGACGACAAGCCCCAAAGTTCTTCCAGCTTTGGCGGGATCACCCAACGTCGATACAAGATCGGCGCGAACCGT
>JBDTIR010000461.1:0-6211 GCA_039936275.1 Isosphaeraceae bacterium
GGCGGATGTTCGGCAAGCGGGTGGGCCTGCTCGCCGGACTCATGGCCGCGACTGCGCCGATTTTGGTCATTGAATCGAAGCTGGCGATCACAGACGCCACCTTGACCTTCCATCTGGTCGCCTGTCAGTTCTCGCTCTGGGAGCTGGCGAAGCGGCCGTCAAAGTGGATAGCGGGCGTCTTCTGGGTGGCCTTGGCGGCGGCGACCTTGACCAAAGGGCCGGTCGGCCCACTCCTGATCGCCCTTGCCGGCCTGGTCTCCTGGTGGTGGGGCGGGCCGACGGAATGCTGGCGACGGCTGCGCTGGAAGTGGGGATTAGCGGGTTTCACCTTGTTAACGGCCCCCTGGTTCATCGCCGTCGGGATCATCTCCAAGGGGGACTTCTACCGGGTGGCAATGGGCTACCACGTCATCCGCAGGATGACGACCGGCATCGAGACCCACGGCGGGTTCCCCGGGTATTACCTCGTCGGGTCCCTGGGGGTCTTTTACCCCTGGGTCGCCTTGCTGCCGGTGGCGATCTTCGCCGCCTGGTCGCGACGGAGGTCAAACCCTGCCCTGGGGTTCGTGCTAGGCTGGGTGGTTGGCCCCTGGATCTTCCTGGAGTGCATCAGCACCAAGATCATCCATTACTTCCTGCCGGCCTATCCGGCCTGTGCCTTGCTCGCGGCCTGGGCCGTTGATACCGTGGCCAGGTCAGAGGTCAACCTGCGCCGTTGGCCGTTGGGACGGGTGTCGATCGCTCTGCTCACCGGCACCGGCATCGGTGCGACGGTCGCCCTGCTGGCCGGGTCGTTCGTGTTGCCCCCCGGTCTGCGTTGGCCTTGTGTGGCATTGGCGTTGGTGATGGGTCCAGGCACCTTGTACGCGATGGAGCGGTTCCAGGCCGGCGCGACCTTGCGGGCGACGCAAAGCCTGGTGGCCACCTGGGCCGCCTTGTTGCTGATCGCATGGACCTGGCTCTTGCCGGCCGCCGAACCGTATCGGATCGCGCCGATTGTCGGCCGAAGACTCGCAACTCTGGTGAAGGCTGAAAAGGCCGCACCGATGATGGGCGCCTTCAAGCCGCCCGACGTGATCTATTACCTTGGTCAGCCCGCCACCGTCCTTGAGAGCCGACCCCGGCTTCGTGAACAGGCCAGGGAGCTTGGCTTGATCGCCGCCCCGTTGACCCCTGGAGAATACAAGGTGCTCCAGAAAGACCCCGACCTTGTGATCGAGGTCCGTGACACCATCGAAGGGTTCAACGTCGAGCGGTTCCGCAACGATACGATCCACCTGGTCTTGATCCGCCCGTCGGCCTCAGCACTCGCCAGGCAGTCCAAGAAGTCGAACGTACAGTGATCTGAGCTGCGCCGTCATGGTTTCATGGCGGAACTGATTGGCGAACCGACGCCGGCCCTCCAGACCCATTGAAGCTCGGAGGGCCGGATCGCTCGCCAGGCGAAGGACCGCCGAAGCCAGGCCGTCCAGGTCGCGAGGACGCAGCAAGATGCCGGTCTCGGGCAAGACGACTTCTCGGGCGCCGTCCACGTCGTAACTGACCACCGGACGACCGACCAAAAGCGCCTGCGGCAAGACCCTCGCCAAGCCTTCGCGCAGGCTGGGATGGACCACGGCGTCCATGGCGCCGAGCAACTCCGGAATCCGAGCCGGAGGCACCAGGCCGACGAACCGGAAGGCGTGGCCGACGCCCAGCCGCTCGGCGTCGGCTTTCAAGCGGTCGCGCAAGAGGCCGTCACCAATGAAGATGAATCGTACCTTGGGATTCTGAGCCAGGATTCGAGGAGCGACGGCCAGGATGTCGTCGTGCCCCTTGCGCTCGAACAAGCGGGCCACGGTGCCAAAGGCCACCTCGTCGTCGGCCAGATCAAGCTCACGGCGGACCTCGTCGCGCCCCTTGGCCAGGTTGAGAAACGCATCCACATCCATGCCGCTGTAGACCGTGGAATACTGCTCAGGGCGGCCGACCTTCGCGGCGAGCGCCTGCTCGGTCATCGCGTCGCAGACGCTGACGATCGCGTGACAACGCCGAGCGGCCCAGCGCTCCAGCTCGACGTACAGCCCGTTCCGCCATCGAGACTCCGAAGGCCCGAACGGCAAGCCGTGGATCGTGTGGACGACCGCCGGAACATGCTCGTCCCAGGCCGACGCCCTCCCAACGATGCCCGCCTTTGAGCTATGCGTATGCACGACGTCCGGACCCAACCGGCGGATCGCCTTACGCAAGACCCGATACGCCCTGGCGTCGGTCCCCGGCCTGACGGCGCGGACCAGATCGGGCACAAGCTCCACCTTCAAACCCAGACGCTCGGCCCGATCAAACAGGTCCCCCTCCGGCCCCTCGGCAGGCCCCGTGATCAAGGTGACGTCGTCGCCGTGGCGATGGTGCAAGCCCTCGACCGTCAAGAGCGTATTCTCTTGAGCACCGCCGATAATCAAACGTGTGATAATATGAACTATTTTCATTAATATAAAAAACAAAAACGTGTCGATTATCCATAATGCACTCGAACCAGGAACAGCCCTTGAGGCGGCGCGGTTGCTCCGGCCTCGGCGCGGTCTTCGGCGGCCAAAACGTCGGCGATCCTGGTTTCGGGCCAGCGTCCAGAGCCGACCAGGGTCAAGGTTCCAGCGATCGACCGAACCATGTTGTACAGGAACCCGTCGGCTTCGACCTCGATCTCGACCAGGTCGCCCCGGCGCTCGACCTGGATATCGGTGATCGTGCGAACGCTGCTCATGCGGTTGGGCCAGTGGGTCTCAAAGCTATGGAAGTCATGCCGCCCCTTCAAATGCTGCGCGGCGCGATGCATTGCGTTTTCATCGAGTTCTTGATACAGATGCCAGCGATATCGGTGTCCGAACGGATCGGAGATCCGACCGTTATCAATCATGTAACGATATCGTTTGACCCTGGCGTCAAGCGTGGCATGGAATGCCTGCGGCACTTCACACGCATCAAGGATTCGTATATCGTGCGGCAGCATCGCGTTGAGGGCCTTGACGAAGACTCTCGGAGCGTGCCGAACCGCCGTATAGAAGTTGGCGACTTGCCCCAGGGCGTGTACCCCGGCATCGGTCCGGCCGCTGGCGTTAATTGACGGTTCCACGCCGGTCAAGCGGCCGAGCGCCTCTTCCAACTCCTGCTGAACCGTGCGGTAATCAGGCTGGCGCTGCCAGCCGTGAAAGTCGGTGCCGTCATAGCTCAGGATCAGTTTGATGTTCCGCATGTTGAACGGGAGGAAAACACGGAACCGTGGGCTATTTCGTGCCCTTACCAAACATGAATCCAGCCACGGCGGTTCCCAGGGACGCCAGGATCGAGACGGCCCCTTGCCTCTCGTGGTCAGAGAGACCGGGGTGTGCCAGAACCCAGAAACTATAGAGGGCCGCCCCGATGACGATAAGCGATGCAATGATATAGACGAGCAATTCCTTGATGATGAACGACCATCGATCCTTCCAGAGCCGATGTGACTTTTCGGCGTCGTCTTCGGGGGGTTTGAGTCTCACCTCATCGATCACCATCCCCTTGTAGAGCGAGAAGGGATCCACCTGATTCTTGGCACGGTTTGCGGGACGAGCCATAAGATCAAAGCCCAACGAATTCCGTTTCAAGTTCTTGGTCAGCGTCGGCGATACCAACCCGTTTCCCTTCATCCTTGGCATCCACAGCCAGCTTGAACAGGCCGAGTGCTTTACGGATGACATCCGCCTTAACACCTTCGCTGGTCTTCAGCGCGAGTTGTTCGAGTTGCTCGTTCATCTCTTCCGTCAGGCTGAGAAGTAAATAGGTGCGCCCCTGGTCGTCACGGGTCTCAGGGATGAATTTCGAGCCTGGTGGAACGGTCAGCGTGATCGGGCGGTCGTCGATCGTAGCCATGAGTCACCTCCTTCACTCGATTATCACCGTGATGCCCTCACCGGGTCTAGCTTCAAGACTTCCTCGGCGATCTGCACGGCGTTGGTTGCCGCGCCTTTGCGGAGGTTGTCACTGACGCACCAGAACAAGAGCGCGTTGGGACGGTTCAGGTCCTGGCGGATGCGGCCGATGAACACCTCGTCGCGACCGTCGGCGGCGGCGGGCAAGGGGTACTGGCGGTTGGCGGGGTCGTCCACGACGATGATTCCAGGGGCCTTGGACCAGAGGGCTCGGGCTTCCTCAGGGGTGATCGGCCGCTCGGTCTCGATCAGGATCGACTCGCTGTGTGAGTTGACCACCGGCACCCGGACGCAGGTCGGGCAGACGTCGATTGACTCGTCTCCCATGATCTTGCGGGTTTCCAGGACCATCTTCATCTCCTCCTTGGTGTAGCCAGAGGGGAGGAAGTCGTCGATCTGAGGCACAAGATTGAAGGCGATTGGATGGGCGAACTTCGAAGGCGCGGGGGCCTCCTGGCCGAGCGCGCGCGCCCTGGACTGGGCCTCCAACTCGCTCTTGCCCGCCTGGCCGGCACCGGAGACCGCTTGATAGGTACTGACGACCACCCTGCGAATCCGGACCGCGTCGTGCAAGGGCTTCAGGGCCACGACCATCTGAATCGTTGAGCAATTCGGGTTGGCGATAATCCCCTTGTGTTTGGCGACGTCCCGGGGGTTGACCTCCGGCACGACCAGGGGGACGTCGGGGTCCATCCGCCAGGCGCTCGAATTGTCCACGACCACCGCGCCGGCTCGCGCGGCGATCGGGCTGTACTGCTTCGAGACCGAACCCGGCGTGCTGGACAGGACGATCTCAACCCCGTCGAACGATTCCTCGGTCAAGAGTTCGACCGGATACGTCTCCCCTCGAAACCTGACCGTCTTGCCCGCGCTTCGGCCCGAGGCCAGAAACTTGATCCGGCTGATCGGGAACCGCCGCTCCTCAAGCAAGCGGACCATGACCTCACCCACGGCCCCGCTGGCCCCGACGACGGCAACGCTCTTCACGGCTCAGATCCCTTCGGCATTTTGGAGGACTTCACGATCCAAAAACGTCCAGACAAACCCCCAAAGGGGCCAGGTTCGCGGACCCTGCCCGATCGGCAAGGCGGCCTTGACGCTCCATCATACGGATGTTGACCTGATCTTGCCAGCGACCCTTTTGGATCGACTTTGAGAAGCTGGAGACGGCGTGCATCCCACGTTCTGCCAGACTGCCAAAATGGCAGGTGGGTTCGCTCGTCGCCGTGGGCTCAATGATGCACCTCGCTTACGCGTCGCCCTTCGAAAGCGTACCTCGCTTACGCGTCGGGCTTTGAAACCCAAAGCGTGAGCGAGGGATCTTCTTCGCAACCCGAAGCGTGAGCGAGGGATCTTCTTCGAGAGCGAGCCGTCAAGTGATCGCGACTGCCAAAATGGCAGGTGGGTTCGCTCGGCGCGGCGGACCTCCGGACGAGGTGAACCCGGTTGGGAAGGCGGGACGGTCCTCAAACGCGGGGCGTCATTGGTCGTTGAGGACCGTCCTCGGCGCGCAACGGCCCCTTTGGGGCACGGCTCGGGGCCGTTTGGATTGTACTGCGGATTGAATTGCCAATGAGCGAATGGGTGTTGTCGATCTGATTCCACGAAAACTGTTGATCTGTTCAATCAATAATTTTCCTATCCGGCGTGAGGAATCAGTGTGCCGAAGCGTGCGCCTTGCGAGCCTTTGCCGCCTGAGCGCGGCGGGCGCGGCGGTTGAGCGGAGCGGTGGGCTTCGCCTTGGAGGACGGTTGAGGTGGGGCCGCATGGGTCGATGCGGCGGGCGCTTCCGGTGTCGGGGCGAGGGCTTTGACCAGGGAGAGGAGTTTCGAAACCGCAAACTCGTCGTTCGACGAATCCGAAGGGGACGGTTCGGCGGCGGGCGGTGTTGGTTCTGGTTCGGGACCCATCAAGAGGGTCGGGCTGATCGGCTCGGGATCGGGTGCGGGTTCAGATTCCAGTTCCAGGAGGTCTGTTAGGACCGGGCCGGTATATCCTTCAGCGCGGACGCGGCGAAATTCGTTCAACGCTTCGTTCCAGACGCGACGCAGCCTGGTTTCGTAGCGCTCGAGCCTGAGCGATTCTTTGGAAGGGCGCAAAGGGTAGCCGAGTCGGGTCAGTTCGCATTCCTTGGCGTCGAGCGGTTCGAGGGCATCCACCATGAGCAGGGAGACCGCGTCGGCCTGGTCGCACATCAAGGCGGCCTGGTCGGCGAGATCGGCCCGGGGATTGAGCGAGGGATGCGAAGGGCGTAGATCGGGACCGAC
>JBDTIR010000462.1:0-2855 GCA_039936275.1 Isosphaeraceae bacterium
GTGATCCCCGCGCATCAAGGCGGGGTCTTGCGGCTGATCGCGTCCCTGGGCGGTCCCGACGACCTCGGCCGCGTGCTGGATATCGCCCTGGCCGACGGGACGTCCGCTAACCTCCGCGCCGAGGTGCTCGACGCTCTCGCGACCGCCACCAAGCAACGCAAGGTCCGCCCCTCGGGCGACCTGGCGAGAATGGCTGCCTTGCTCGGTTCGGCCGACGACGCTACTCGCTCATCAGCGGCCCGCGCGGCTGGTTTGTGGAAACTGGAGGCACTTCGCCCGACCTTGGAAACCTTGGCCCTCGATGACAAAGCGTCGGATGTCGTTCGCGCAGCTAGTCTCGACGGCCTGGCCTCAATGGGCGGCTCGAAGTCAATCGAGTTCCTTGACCGTCTCGTCAACATTGACCATGCGGCCGGGACGGACGACCCTACATCAAAGAAATCTGAAGGATCGGCCGTGGTTCGTCGTCGGGCGTTGATTTCCTTGGCAACGCTGGATGCCGGAAGGGCGGCGAACCGGGTCGTCAGCGTGTTGACCGGATTGAAGCCCGGCGACGATCCGAGCGACGTCTTCGCCGCGTTCCTCGGTCGCAAAGGGGGCCCCGCAGCCTTGACGAAGGCCCTGGCCGATCACTCCATGCCAGCCGACGTTGTCAAGGTGGGCCTGCGAATCGCTCGCCAGTCCGGCCAGGTTGACCAAGCCTTGGTCGAGGCGTTGAACAGGGCAGGGGGTTTGACGGGCGAGGCGGTCGAACTCTCGGCCGAGGCCCTGGAGAAACTGGTTTCGGAAGTCCGCGACCAGGGCGATCCCGCCCGTGGCGAACTCGTCTTCCGACGCGCCGACCTGAACTGCCTGAAGTGCCACGCCATCGCCGGAGCAGGTGGGCAAATCGGCCCCGGCCTGGAGTCGATCGGCGCGAGCGCTCCGGTCGATTATCTGCTCACCTCGCTTTTTCAGCCCGATAAAGCGATCAAGGAGGGATACCATTCTCTCGTCGTGGCTACCAGCGAAGGGGAGATCGTCTCCGGGATCGCCGTCCGCCAGACCGACGACCAACTCGTCTTGCGAGACGCCGAAGGGGTTGAGGTCACGATCCCCACGTCCTCGATCGAGGACCAGAAGCCAGGAGGGTCGCTCATGCCCGCCGGCCTGACCGACTCGCTCACGCACGGCGAACTGCTGGACCTGACCCGGTTCCTCTCTGAGCTTGGGAAAATCGGCCCGTTCGCCGTCGGCCAGGCGCGGTTGGTCCGCCGCTGGCAGGTGCTCGAACCGTCGGCGGAGTCGTCGCACTCGCTCCGGCGCTTCGGCCTGGTGGCGGCCTCCAACCCGGAACCCTCCTGGACCTGGAACCCGGCCTACAGCCAGGTCTCGGGCGTCTTACCTCTGAACTCGTTGCTGACCTTCAAACTCTCTGAGTCAAGCTCCAGGCTCGGCGTCGTCCGCTGCCAGGTGGACGTCACCACCCCCGGCCTGGTCCGGTTCCGCCTGAACGCTCCGGAGACCCTGGAACTCTGGATCGACCAGGCCAAGACCGATCCCGCCGAGACGATCGACCTAGACTTGACCCCCGGTACTCACACCTTGACCTTGATCGTGGACCTCGACCAGCGCAACGACCCGTTGCGTTGCGAGCTTGTGGACGTCCCCGGATCGCCGGCGCGGGCCCAGATTGTTGGCGGCAAGTAATTCATGCGTAAGACATGCGAATTGCCTGAGGACCAAAGAGGTTTGAACATGAGAATCATTTTGCAGGCTCAGCGGTTCGGTTCCCTGGCGATCGGCCTCTTGCTCTGGAGTGGGATGATCGCGCGTGGGGAGGAGCCGGCCGAGCGGTATACCGGCCCCTGGAACGTCAGAGCACTCAAGCAGACGCCCAAGGCAACGTGGGGTAAGGCGACAGCCCTGGTTCGCGAGGTGATTTATGAAGGCGGGCCGTTTGACGGCAATCCGACCCGAGTTTTTGCTTACTACGCGAGGCCAAAGACGGGCGACGGCCCGTTTCCAGCCATGCTCCTGGTTCACGGCGGCGGCGGCAAAGCGTTCAAGGAGTGGGCCACGCTCTGGGCCGATCGCGGTTACGTCGCTTTGGCGATGGACCTCTCGGGCCGAGGCCCTGACGGCAACCGCTTGACCGACGGGGGCCCTGAGCAGGACGACGTCCACAAGTTCCGCGACTTCAAAGAGAATGAAGTCGGTCGGATGTGGACTTATCACGCCGTCGCCGCCGTATTACGCGGGTATTCGCTCTTGGCCGACCGCAAGGAGGTGGATCGCGATCGGATCGGAGTCACCGGGATCAGTTGGGGCGGCTACCTGACCTGCATTATCGCTGGGATCGACGACCGGGTGAAGGTGGCGGTCCCCGTGTATGGCTGCGGCTTCCTGGGCGACAATAGCGCCTGGCTGGGTCAATTCGGCAAGATGACCCCTGAGCAACGAACGCTCTGGCTGAGCTTGTTCGACCCGTCGGTCTATCTGAAAGGTGTGACTTGCCCGATCTTGTTCGTCAATGGGACCAATGATTTCGCCTACCCTCTGGACAGTTACCAGAAGTCGTATCATCTTGTCCCTGAACCGTTACGGACCTTGCGCGTGACGGTCGCCATGCCCCACGGCCACCCGCAAGGTTGGGCCCCGATCGAGATCGGCCTGTTCGTCGACAGCGTTTTGAAGCAAGGCGCCCCGTTGCTCAAAGCAGGCCCCTTGATCGTCGCGAACGGTCGAGCGACGGCTGAGGTCAAAGGCTCGAAGCCGATCCAAACAGCACAAGGGCACGTCACGACTGACGACGGCCCCTGGCAAACCCGACATTGGCGCGACCTCAAGGCGACGGTTGACGGCCGAACCATCGG
>JBDTIR010000463.1:0-4042 GCA_039936275.1 Isosphaeraceae bacterium
CGTTGCCGGTCATTGGCGGGATTGATCTGAACAAGGACATGACGCATGCCGAAGTGGAGTCCTTGTAAACGACAGGATTTCATTCGCCGTCTGCGCCAACTCGGATTCGAGGGCGTGTTCTCAGGAACAAAGCATCAATTCATGGTCATTGGCGAGAATCGGCTGACGCTCCCCTCGAACACGGAATAACCAGTTCCCCAGCTTCGGATGATGCTTGCCGAACGTCGCCGCTCCGGACGGGGCGGGTGAGTTCTGGTTGATTGTCAAGAGGGCTGGAGGAGTGAAGATTGGGGGGCGAGGTTCGGTTCGGACAATGCATTGTCCGGGCCACACCGCGGTTTCCGCCATCATCAAGTCTGTGCTCGGCGAGTCGGTTCGCTGAGCCTGGTCGCCAGGCGGCGGGGAGGCGTTTTGTGCGAGGCCACTGCTGCGAGGATATGCGACGCGAAGCCGAGCGGTCCTGCGATCGCCACCCCGACCGATTCGACTGCCCCGACTGCCTGGTCCACTTCGTTCCGAGGCGTGGATACGGCCTCATCGTCCACGACGGGGGCAGTTCTACGATCCGCATCGACTACTGCCCCTGGTGCGGGACTAAACTCACGGATAGAGTGCGAGAGGTGGTCGCCCCCTAACCTTGCGGGCGGGTGGCCGGCTGGTGGCATAATCGCCTGATTTCGGGTGCCGCTGGGCGTACTCGATCCGTGGTGCGGGTCCGACGTGGGATCACCGGTCGGATACGATCATTGGCACCTGAAATGACAAAACCAACCACCTGAGTCAGGCCGGCTGGGCGAGCAAGGTGCGGCGGGAGTGGGCTTGCGACGGAGAGCGGCGGCGGGTGGGGGACTTCGACGGTTGGGCGGGGTGGGCAGAGTCGTCGAGCTTGCGGACGGCTCGGGATTCGATCTTGCGGACCCATTCGCGGGTCACGCCGAGACGTTGGCCGATTTCCTTGAGGGTCAAGGGACTTTGGTCGTCGAGTCCAAACCGGAGGGCGACGACCAGGCGCTCGCGATCGTCGAGACGGTCGAGGCGGCGGAGTACGTCGAGGCGATCCTCGGCGACTTCAAGGGCGGCGTCGGGGGATTCGTGGGAATCGGGGGTCTCGTCGATCGACCAGGCGTGGCCTTGGTCTTCGACGCTGGTTTCGCGGCAGACGCGGCTGGAAAGCCGGGCGCGGCGGACCATCTCGCGCTGGGCGGCACTGAGGCCGAGACGGTCGGCGATCTGGTCGTCGTTGGGGTCGGTCCCCAGCTCTCGGCGGAGCGTGCGCTCGGTTTTGCGCCACTTGCTGAGCAGGTTGACCATGTGGGCGGGCAGGCGGATGGTGGCGGTGGTGTTGGTCAGGGCATGGCGAATGGCCTGCTTGATCCAGTGGGCGGCGTAGGTGCTGAAGCGGACGCCAAAACTCGGGTCGAACTCTTCGGAGGCGCGGATCAGGCCAATGTTGCCTTCGCCGATGAGGTCCTCAAGAGCGAGGCCGCGGCCAAGGTAGTCGCGGCTGATCTTGATGACCAGGCGAAGGTTCGACCGGATCAGGTGTTCTTTGGCGTGGTTGTCGCCCAGGGCGATCGAATGGGCCAGGGTGCATTCCTCATCGGCCGACAGCAAGGCGTCGCCTCGGATTTCACCCAGGTAGATTTCCAGGCCGCTGGCTGCGTCGTAACCGTTGCTGACAGGGTGGTGGTACATCGGGGAGGGCTCCCAAAGTCCGAGAAGGCGCCCGCCGTCCTTGGTTTTCGGGCAAATCAAAGGTGTCGAATCGCATCGTGCATGTTCAACGCCCCCTCAGTTGCGAACGCGGGACAAAACCGGCGGGAATTCTTTCAAAAAAATGCGAAGACGCCGCGGACTTCGTAAACTCTCTGTCTTTACAAGGCTTGATCTCCCCCCAGAGAAGGCGATTGACGCCGTCCTGTGGCGGGCCTCGATTCGCGTTCAATCCCAGACGCGGGGCGCCGGTGTTCGGTTGTCGGCTCCGGGTCTGGAGGAGGCCGGGTCGCTCGATTGGGCGGGAAAAATGGTGAAAGAAAACGGATTGGCACTGGTGTGACACCCGCTGCCGGTTATAATAAGGTGGTTCAAGAGACTGGATGGGTCGGCCAACCGAACCGAGGGAGGGGGCGACGATGGTCGATGATGACTTCGTCGGATTGCTGGAAGGGGCCAGGGTCGGAGACGAGCAGGCGATTGGCCGGCTCCTCAACGAGTTCGAGAGCGAGGTCCGGCTGATGGTCCGGGCGCAACTGCCCCGGGCCTTGCGTGGGCAGTTTGACTCGATGGACTTCGTCCAGGCCGTCTGGCAAAGCGTGTTCACGGGTGCCGAGATGGAGCCCGACCGGTTCGCCAACGCCCGGCATTTTCGCGGCTTTCTGGCGGGGGTGGCACGCAACAAGGTGAAGGAGGAGTATCGCCGGCGCACCCGGACCCGCAAGTACGATCTGGCGCGTGAGGAGCGGTTGTACGTTCGCAAAGGGGACCACGACGAGCTTCGATCCGTTGCCGCGCGCGACCCCTCGCCCAGCGCGCAGGTTCAGGCTGACGACTTTCTGGAACGACTGATCGCCGGTCGGACGGCGAGGGATGCCGAGGTGGTCGAGCTGCGCCGCCAGGGGTTGACCGTCGGCGAGGTCGCCGACCGGCTCGGGATTCACGAACGGTCGGTGCGTCGGGTGATTGATGACTTGCGCGGGCGATTGGAGTCTCGACAATAATGGGAATTCCCCCGTCGCGACCGGGTCGGCATCCTCCGGATCGGTCGCGAGGCGGCGCGAGGGGGGCGACTCGTTGGCGTCGCAGCCGGCCCAATCCAGGCGCCACGGCCAGGGCCAGGCCGGTTCTTGAGCAGGTTCCGCGCGCCGACGAGCTTGATTCGATTCTCGCCGAGTTCACCAGGGGGTGGGATCGCGGCGAGTCGCCCAGGGTTGAAGACATTCTGGACCGTCTGGAACCGTGCGCTCCGGACGACCTGATTGAGTTGATCTATCACGAATTCTGTCTGGCCGAAGCGGCCGGTGACGACCCCGACCCGATTGATTACCTGGTTCGTTTTCCCGTCTGCCGCGATCGTCTGGCCAGGCTCTTCGGACTTCATGGAGTGCTGGGCGGGTCGTTCTCAAGGTCTTGGGCCGAACCGGCGGCTTTGCCCGAGAGTGGCGACGAGGTCGGGCCGTACCGGTTGGTTCGCGAGCTGGGGCGCGGTGGGTTCGCTCGGGTGTTCCTGGCTGAGCAAGACGACCTGGACGGCCGTCTGGTGGTCTTGAAGGTCTCGGCGCGTCCGTCGCCTGAGTCCAGGCTTCTGGCCAGGGCACGGCACCCGCATATTGTTGAGGTCTTGCGGCACGTGACGGCCGACGACGGGGCCTTGCATCTGGTCTGCATGCCCTTTCTGGGTGGGGCGACCCTGGCGGCGGTGCTTGACGAGCGTCGACGCCGGGCGCGCCGGCCGAAGCGTGGGCGTGACCTTCTGGCGGACCTCGACCGGGCCTCAGCCCCTGAGTATCCGCCACCGCCCGGGCGTTCGCGACCGGCCAGAGAAGTTATGGCCAGTCTGTCGTACCCTCAGGCCTTGGCCTGGATCGTCGCCAGGCTGGCCGAGGCGCTCGACCACGCCCAGAGACGGGGGGTCTTGCATGGCGACCTGAAGCCATCGAACGTCCTCTTGACGGCTGACGGCCAGCCGATGCTCTTTGACTTCAACCTGGCCGTGGACTGGCACGCGAGCCTGGACGGGGACGAGGCTGGCGAGACCGGCGGCACCTTGGCCTACATGGCGCCTGAGCGGTTGCTGGCCATCGCCGAGCCGGGGCTGACCCCGCCGCCCAGGGCCGCCGCCAGGCATCGGGCCGATCTTTATGCGTTGGGCTTGCTGTTGCGAGAGGCGTTGACCGGCCAGGCGCCGGAGGTTCCTGAGGATCGAGGGGGCGGAGTGCGCTGTCTGGCCGCCGCCCTGGCCGCCGCTCGTGGACGAGCTGATTGGGTCCGCGCCGCGACCCGGGGGGTTCCTTCTGGGCTTCGGCCGATCCTGGAGCGTTGTCTG